>CANEYR010000007.1 GCA_947444055.1 Planctomycetota bacterium | reverse complement strand
ATGCGCGCGGCGCGGTCGTAGCCGGGCGCACTGCTGCGCACCTGCTTGCCGCGATGCACGCCGTCTTCTGCTGTTTGCGCGAAGCGCACGAGGCGCTGACCGAGCGTGACCTCGGCGCGCACCTTCTTCGCCAGGGCTTGCACGATGTCGGCGACCGCGCGCAACGAACGGGCTGCCGGCAGCGGCAGCGCCGCGGCGATGCGGGTCACGTTGATGTGCAGCGCCGCCGAGTCCCCGCCAAGCGGCGTCGGCAAGGCGGTGCGAATGCGCCCCAGCAAGTCGGCGCGCAGCGCTTCCTCACGCGCGATCTCCTGCGTCAACTGCTCCAGCTCGGGCGAAGGAGCCAGCGTGCTCGGCCGCGCCGAGACCCACGCTGAGCGCCGCGCTTGCAGCCCTTGCAACAGCTTCTGCAGCAGTTCCTGCGTGCGCGAGAACGATTGTTCCAGCGTCTTGGTGTCATCAGAGAACGACATTGAGGCCTCCGTTACCGAGAGCGTTGTGAGCGGTCAGGAAGGTGCGATCGGCGGCGTCGCGAGCCTTCTTCTGCAGGTCCGACGGGATCTCGCCGTGGCGTTCGAGATCGACGAGCAGTTGCTTGGCGATGCCGACGTTGTTGCTGCTCGAGACCTGCTCGGCGAGGTGCTGGTCGAACCAGTCCGCGAACGTGTCCGAGCCCGGGCCTTTGCCAAACATGCCTTCGTCACCGAAGGACGCGGTCTCACGCAGGCTGCTGACCATCGTGCGCACGAACATCTGTTCGAACTGCCCCGCGGTCTTCTCAGCCTTCACGCGCTCTTTGTCGGGGCGAGGGTTCTGCGACATGGTGTTGAGCTTGAGCAGCGGGTCCATCAGCGCACCTCGAGCGTGGCGTGCAGGTAGCCGCCCTGGTCGAGCGCTTGGAACACGGAAACCAGCTGCGAGGGCGTCAGGCCCAGTGCCTTCAGGTTCTGCAGGAGGTCGGAGACGGTGGCGCCGCCGCCGACCTTCTTCAGTTCGGTGTTCTGGTTCTGCACCTCGACCCGCGTGCGCCCGACGCGTTCCGTCGTGCCCGGCGAGAAGGGATTGGGCTGCGAGACTTGGTCTTCTTCCACGATCGCGATCGTCAGGTCGCTGAGGCCGACGACGCACGGACTGATCAGCACGCCTTCGCCTGCCAGCACGGTGCCGTTCGCTTGGTCGATCATGACCTTGGCGGGGTTCTCGACCGGCACGCGCACGTTGCCGACCAGATTGAGAATGCGCAGCGCGTTCTGGTTGGTGCGGTCGTCATCGGGGATCTCGATGCGCACGAGGCTGGGGTCGACGGGGGTTACCGTCATGCCCGAACCAGCCAGTGCGGTGGCGATGCCGGCGGCGATCGACGACGCATTGAACGGGCTTGGATTGAGCACCTGCAGTTCGAGCGCGCCTGATTCGCTGAAGAACGACGTGGCTTCTTCGCGCACGACGACGCCGCCATTCGTCACCCAGGCGGTGGTGCTGGTGTTCTTCTGCACCGACGCGTTCTGGCCAGCGGCGACGACGCCGCCGACGATGAGCGAGCCCTGCGCGACGACGTAGGTCAGGCCATCGACGCCCTTCAGTTCCGCGCGCAGCAGTTCCCCGCCGCGCAACGAGCTGGCGTCGCTGATCACTTCGATCTTGACGTCCATCGCCTGGCCTTGCTTGGCGAAGGGCAGCATCGTGCAGGTGATGGATACGAGGGCGGTGCTGCCCCCGACGACGTCGGCGATGGTCAGGTTGAGGCCGAGTTGGCGAACGACGTTGAGGATCGCCTGGCGCGTGCCGCGATCGCTCGAGCCGGTGTTGGCGAGGCCGGTCACGAGACCGATGCCGACCAGTTGGTGCGGCATGCTGTTGTGCAAGCGCGTCAGGTTGCGGATGCGCGGTGACAGCACCGTTTCGCCGAGCCCGTTCTGGCGAATGGGGATCTCGACTTCGGTGGCGACGACCGGCAGTCCGGTAGCGGCAGGCGTCGTGCCAGTCGCGGCCGGTGCCACCGCGGGTGCTGTGGGAGACGGCGTCGCGCCTTGGGCAACCACGAGGCTGCAGCAGGTGAGGAACGTAGGAAGGAAGCGCATGAGCTAGTTCTCAGAACGGCCAGGCGGCCCAGATCAAGGTGTCGAACAGTTGGCCAACGGGGCCGCGCGTGATTTGGCGCGTATTGGCACCTTCGCCGGAGATGGAGATGCGGGCGTCCGCGACCTGGGCGCTGCCGATGGTGTTGCTGGTGGTGACGTCGAGTGGGCGCACCAAGCCGCTGACGCGCAGCGTGCGGGTCTCGTCGTTGACGGTGACACTGCGGGTGCCGGCGACGACCAGGTTGCCGTTGGGCTGCACGTCGACGACGACCACCGCGATGCTGGCGCGCACGTCGCTGCCCGAGTTCTGCTTGGCCTCGCCGTTGAAGTCGCTCTCCTTGCGGATCTCGATGCGAGGCAGGGTGTTGCTCAGGAAGGTCTTGTCGCTCAGCGTGTAGGTCTCGAGTCGCGCCGCCAGCGACGTGTCTTGGCGGCGTTCGACCTTCTCTTCGTTCTTGACGCTGTGCTCTTCCTTGATGAGCACGGTCAGGATGTCGCCGACGTTGCGCGCGCGCAGATCGGCGATGGCGCTGATCATGGCGCCGGTGCGCACATACGGATTCTGCGCGGGCAACACGGCGGGGAACGCCACCAAGGCGATGCCGACCGCGACGCACACTGGATGCATGGGGCGACTCATTGCGACACCACCACGAGGCCGGGCCCGTGCACGATGCCCATGATGGTGCTGCGCGATTGCAGGTTGGTGAGCGTGATGCGGCCAGCGAGCGGCGCATCGTGGTTCGCCATGGCTTTGGCGGTGACCTTCACGCGGCCGCGCGTCAGCACGACGGTGACGACATCGCCGCGGTGAATGACGGCCGGCGGGGCGACGTCGCCGAGCGTGAGCCGTTGGTTGGGCTGCAGATTGCGCGAAGCGATCATGCCGGCGACTTGGTCCATGCGATCGAGGAACAAGCCGGTCGCTTGGTCGAGCGGTTCGCGCACGATCGAGAGCGCGTCGGGCCCGAGTGGGGTGCCGGCGCGCAAGGTGCCGGTCGTCTTCAGCACGTGGTGGTAGCGCTGCAGCTTGAAGGTGACGGGCACCTTCTTGCAGCTCTCGCCATCGACCAGCACGTCGACATCGACGACGGCCGAGTTGGCGCCGGTGCGGGTGCCGCGAACGCGACCGCGGACCTCTTGGCTACGGCGTCCGGGCGGCGCTTGCACGTGGCGCATGCGCGTTGGCGTTTCGTACTCGACATCGCCGCCTTCGACCGCGAGTTGCGCTTGCAGCGCGTTGGTCGCGGCGTCGAGCAGATCCTGGCCAGGCACTTCGACGATGACCGCTTGCACGACCACTTCGTCCGCGCCTTCGACCTTGACGCTGGTGAGATCGAAGCCAGCCGCAGCAAGCGACTGCACGATCTCGACGCGCGAGATGGTGCGGGCGTAGCCGTTCACCGGGGACGAACCGAACTTGATCTGGCCGATGGCGACGCCGGCCGCATCCGCCGGCAGCTCGCACAGCTCGCCGATGGTGACGTCGAGACCGCGCACGGACACGGTCGGCTTCAGCCGAACGGACGTCAGCGGTTTGCTCTTCTCGTCGCCGCCGCCAGCGGCGAACAGACACAGCCACAAGGTTGCGATGGTCTTCATGACTCTCCTCCGGTTGTTCCCTACTGCGAATGCCGCGCTGAATCAGCGCGACAGGTTGGTGGCCGTCGACAGCATCTGGTCGCTGGCCTGGATCGCGCGGCTGTTCACCTCGTAGGCGCGTTGCGCGACGATGAGGTTGACCAGCTCGTTGACGATCTGCACGTTCGAGCGCTCGACGAAGCCTTGCTTCATGAGACCGAGGCCCGTGGTTCCTGGCGTGTTGGTGATGGGCGCGCCCGACGCTTCCGTCGGTCGCAGGATGTTGGCGCCGACGGCGAGCATGCCGCTCGGGTTGACGAAGCGGTGCAGGGTGACTTGGCCGAGCAGCGTCGACGAGTCCGGGCTGCTGGCGGTGCGCACGTTGACGCGGCCCTCAGGATCGATGGCGATCTCAAGGGTGTCGCTCGGCACCGTGATCTCGGGCAGCAATGTGTTGCCGCTGCCGGTGACGATCTTGCCGTCGGCGTTGACTTGGAAGCTGCCGTCGCGCGTGTAACCAGTCGAGCTGTCCGGCAGCGTCACCGCGAAGAAGCCGTCGCCGTCGATGGCGACGTCGAGATTGCGTTCGGTGATCTCAAGCGTGCCCGTCGTGAACACCTTGGTGGTGCCGTTGAGGCGCGTGCCGGAGCCGATCTGCGTGCCGATCGGAACGGCCGCGTCGCCGGCGCCGCGCGCCAGACCTGGTGATTGCAGGGTCACGTAGAACAAGTCCTCGAACGAGGCTTGCGACTTCTTGAACCCGGCCGTGTTCACGTTCGCGATGTTGTTCGCGATCATGTCCACCATGGTCTGCTGGGCCTTCATGCCCGTCGCAGTCGTGTAGAGACTCTTCAGCATCTGTCTATTACCTCAGGATGTTCGTGATCAGGTTTTCTTGCAGGCGACCGATCCCCGACAACGCCTTCTGCGTCGCCGAGAAGCTGCGTTCGACAGAGATCATCTGCACGAGCTCTTGCAAGCTGTCGACGTTGCTGCCTTCGAGAAAGCCCTGCTGCATGCCGTCGCCGGCCTGCGTGGTGCGTTGGTTTTTGGCATCGACGTAGAGGCTCTTGCCGACCGGAGTCAGCGCCTTCTCGTCGGGAAACTGCACGATCGCGATCGGGCCCCAGGTCTGACCGGTGCTCGGGTTGCTGATCGTGCCGTTGGGTGAGATCGAGATGTCGCTCGGCGCTTCCTCGCCGACACCGAGCAGGATCGGTTGGCCGCCTTGGTCGAGCACGGCGAGGCCGTCGCGCGTGGCCAGACGACCATCGGGGCCGAGCTGCAGTTGGCCGTTGCGGGTGTAGAAGCGCTGGCCGTTCTGGTCTTGCACGCGCATCCATTGCGGGCCGTCGAGGGCGACGTCGAAGCGGTTGCCGGTTTCGCGGATGGTGCCGCGCTGCATGTCCGAGCTCTCGACGTAGCCGACGGCCGACAGTTCGCGATCGAGCAGCGTGTGGAAGCCGTTCTCGGTCTGCGCCACGGCCGAACGCCGCTTGAAGCTGGTGGTGTCGATGTTCGCCAGGTTGTTGGCGATCGACGCCTGCTTTTCGGCGAGGAAGGACAGCCCGCGCACCAGAGCGATTTCTCCGTAGCTGGTCACGATTACCTCACGATGTTCATCAGTTCGGCGAGGATCTCGTCGGTCGTCGTGATGACGCGCGAGTTGGCTTGGAAGCCACGTTGCGCCTCAATCAGGTTGACGAACTCGCGAGCGATGTCGACGTTGCTGTTCTCGAGCTGGCCCGAGCGCACCACGCCGGCGCCAGCGGCACTGGCGGTGGTGGCGATGGCGTCGTCGGAGTTGGGCGACTCGACGAACATCGTGTCGCCGGCGCGCACCAGGCCACCTTCGTTGCTGAACATGCTGATGCGCAGCGTGTCGAGCGTCTGGCTCTGGCCATTGCTGTAGTACCCGACCAGTTCGCCTTCGTTGTTGAAGCCCGCGTTGAGCAGCGTGCCGGCCGCGTAGCCGTCCTGGTCGACCGCCGCCACCGTCGCGGTGTTGCCGAGTTGCGCCACACCATCGAACTGGCCCGACGTGCCGAGATTGATCGCGACACTCTGTGCCGCGCTGATGCCGTTCCACGCAAAGGTCAGCGTGTTGGTGCCGCCGCCGATCACGTTGAACGAGCCGTTGTCGTTGAACCGGATCTGGCCGATCGAGCCCTGCGTGATGGCGCCATCGGCCGAGTCGATGCTGGCCTGCAGATCCCAGATCGTCGAGTCCGCGGTGCTGCGCGTGAACGTCATGGTCACCGGATGCGTGCGACCTTGGCTGTCGACGATGTCGATCGAGGTCACCGCTTCGTCGGGGCCGGTGCCTTGCTGGGAGACGACGAAGTTCGGCCAGCTGACGGTGCCCGAGTTGCCGCTGACGTCGCCGAGGAACAAGCTGAGCTGCGCCTCTTCCTTGTTGTTGGCGGTGACGCGGATGTTGCCATCGGCCGTGAGCGTCGCCGTGGCGCCGTTCAGGCGCTGGTTGATGAACGTCAGCAGGCTGTTGATGTCGGTGCCGTTGGTGCCGTAGACGAACGTGTCCGAGAACACCGTGCCGTCGGGGTTGGTGCCGCGCACCGTGATCGCGTCACCATTGGTGTAGGAAGCGTTGCGCGCGGTTAGCTGGGCCAGGTTGGAGGAGCCGGTGGCCGTGGCTTCGGTGCCCGGAACGAGCGTCGCGTTGAGGCCGAGCGCACTCAGCAGGCCCGAGGACGACGGGCCATCGTCGAACTTGAGCGTGGCCGACGCACCAAGGCGCACGGTGTCGAAGCGGACGGTGCCGGCGATGTCGTCAGCGGTGACCGCAAGGCCCGCCGCCGAGAACGCCGCGGCGACGCTTGATGCGTTGACTGGGCCCGGGCCCGTGGGTGGGGCCCCGAACGCCGAGGCAGCGAAGGTGATGGTCTGCTGCGCACCCCCGTTCACGGACACCAACAGCGTCTTGCCACCGAACGTGGTCAGGTCGAACAGCGGCGCCGCGCCACCCGCGGCCGTGGCCGTCTTGGTGGCTGGCGTGCCTTGCTTCAACGGCACGTTCGATTGCACGATCTCTTCGAGCGGGCCGCCGACGCGCGCTGGCAAGTTGCCTTGGAACTGCACCTGCGTTGACGGCGAGGCGGGCAGGGTGTCGGAGACCGGCACCGTAATTTCGTTGCCGGTGCTGCCAACGACGCGCAGACCCGAACGCAAGTCGATCAGGGTGCGATCGGCGTCGATGCCGAACGCACCGACGCGCGTGTAGAACGTCTGGACGCCGTTGCTCAAGGTGAAGAAGCCGCGTCCTTGCAGCGCGACGTCGAGCGAACGACCGGTGTCCTGCAGCGTGCCTTGGTTGAGGTCGGTGTCGACCGTCGACATGTAGGCGCCGGTGCCGATCTGCAGCGGGTTGGTGCCGCCGAAGCTGCCGCTCGGGCCCGAGCCCGAACGCACCGTGAAGCTGAGGATGTCGCTGAACGTTGCGCGCGAGCCGCGAAAGCCCGGCGTGCTGACGTTCGCGAGGTTGTTGCCGATGACGTCGATGTAGGTCTGGTGGACGCGTAGTCCCGACAGTCCCGTGTAGAGCGCGGTGCTGACCATGTGCTGACTTCCCTGGTGTGCAGTCGGTGGTGGTGGATCAGGCCGACGCGGTGTTCGTGTTGCCTGACGTGTTGCTCGAGGTGCCGGTGCCTGTGCCAGCGCCAGCGCCGCCCGAGGTACCGGTGCCCGCCGTCGTGGACCCCGTCGTGCCCGTTCCCGTTCCAGCGGTCGTCGTCGTCGCCGTCTCGGCGATGCCGAGGACTTCGCGCAGATCGATTTCCTTGCCGCCCGCGAGCTTCAACCGCACATCGCCGGTCTCCGACACGAACACCGATTCTACCTTCGCCGTCACGGCCTTGCCGTCTTCGCCTGCATACGACACGTCCTTGCCGAGCAGCGAGCTGCCTTGGCTGAGGCCGTTCACGCGAGCCAGCACGCCCTGGAAATCGAGCAGCTTGAGCATGTTGCTGTTCAGGTCGCGCTGCTCCTGCATGGTCGTGTAGCTCGCCATCTGGTTCATGAAGCTCGCATTGTCGACGGGCTCCAGAGGCGTTTGGTTCTTGAGCTGCTCGGTGAGCAACTTGAGGAACGGGTTGTCGCCGTACGCCGCCTTTTGGGTCGACAGCACGGCGGTGCCGTCCGTTGCGTTCAGAGTTCCGATGGTGTTCATGTTCGTTCTCGTTCAGGCCCAGAAATCGAGACCGGTCGCGGTGACGTAGCCGCCGCGCTGCCGATCGTTGGTCGTGGTGAGTTGTTGTGGCGCGGCGCCCGCGTGGCCGCCGTGTTGCTCGGCATCGCGTTGCCGCTGCTCCCGCGCGAACTCGCTGCGCGTTTGCACCGAGGCTCCGGTCACTTCGAGTCCTGCTTGCTGCAGGCTGGTCTTCAATTCGTCGAGATGGCGCTGCAGCAGACCAGCGACGTCTTGGCGATCGGCGGCGATCGTCAGGTTGAGGCGGTTGCCGCCTTCCACGACGAGGCGCAGGTCGAGCTCGCCGAGATCCGGTGGCTGCAGGCGAAGGCGCATCTCGCCGCCATCGTCCGACAGCTTCATCAGGATCTGCTTGAACACCGAGTCGCGCGCCTGCTCCAACAGCTCGGCGGACGCCGCCTCATTGGCGCGGTAGGGCGCTTGCACCGCGGGCGCGCGCAGCGGTGCGGTAGTGCGGGCTTGCAAGCCGCCGGTGCCGCGCGTCGCGGCGTCGCCAGCGCGCACGCCACCAATCGCGCCTGTGCGTTCGCCACTGCCAGCGACGACGAACGGGGCGTTGTTCGCGCCGGCATTGTGTTGCACCACGGCGGCCAGCAATGGCTCGACGGTGCGCGCAGAAGTGCGGGGAGAGTCGGTTCCTTTGCCTGCAGTTTCCTGCCGCTCCGGCTCTCCCCGGCGAATGCTCTCGGTGACGTCGGCGGCGCGGCCGCCAGTCGTCATCGTCGTGGTGTCGTCGAGGGACTCGTTGCTCGCCGTCTCGGCGGGCAGTTCCAGTTCGTCCTCGGTGCGCGCCAACGTCGCCGTCGTCGCCTCGTCGAGGTCAGCGTCTGGCTCGCTCTCACGCGGCCCCGACTCTGCCACCGGCGTTTCGTCGGCGGCGACCGTCTGCTGCAGCACTTGTTCAAACGCGTCGTCGCTGCCGGTGGCCATGCTGGCCGCCTGCGGGACCCGCATGGGGTCCATTTCGACACGTCCACGAACAGTGATCAGCATTGCCGCAACTCCTTCGATTCCCTTGCCCTTGAGAAGCACGGTGCGTGCCAAGTCGCAGCGAAGTGCGGATTGCGGCGCTGCCATGGGGCGCCAGCGTGTTGGCGCGCCCGGCGCGGGGCCGTTCGGCAGAAGCTGCCGAGTTCCGTGACGGCAGATTCTGCCGACACGGCACGCCCTGCCGACTGTTCGGTGCGGGCGGACCGCTGCGAGGCTCGACACCTTTCTGCGCAGAACTCTCAAGTGCGCGGCGCTTCTGCCGATGATCAAGGAAGCACCCACAAGAAGGGCACGATGGACATCCGCAACGTCACCACCAACGGCAGCGTCGAACGCAGCAGCGATCGGACCAAGAAGTCCGACGCCCAGCGCACTGTCGTCATCCCGTCGGTCGCCCGCGACCAAGCGAACATCAGCTCCGTCGGTCGGGACAGCGCCGCCGCCGTCGAAGGCCTGGCCGAACGCGCGCGCACTGCCGGTGGCCGGGAAGCCATTGTCACCGAAGCCCTGCGCAAGCTGACGAGCGGCGAACTCGATGGCGAGCGCACGATCCGCGCCACCGCGCAGCGTGTGCTCGACGCGAAGTTCCTGGCTGGCTAAAGTCCGCGCCTCGCTGCTTCACTCCTGAGCAGCAAGGTAGGCGGCCACGAACGCCACGGATGCTCGTCCAACATTATGTCTGGCGAACATAATGTTCGCCGCGCATCACTGGACGCCGTGCGTGGATGCTGCCGAGAGCCGCTCAGCCCTTGAGCCGCGCAGGAACGGCGGCCGCCGGCGCAGCGACCACTGGCCGGGCATAGGCGATGCCGTCACAACCCTTCCCAGCGGGCAGACGATCGATCACCTTGCCAGCTTCCAGATCGATCACCGACACGAACTCACCGCGGCCGCAGGCGACATAGGCGCGCTTGCCGTCGGGGTCCGTGGTCACACCCATCGGCATCGCACTCAGTTCGCTGGCGTCGGCGTGGATCGAGATCTCGCGCACCAGTTCGTAGGTCTTGGTGTCGAACACTTGCAGCTGCCCACCTTCGGCGCACGTCACCAGCGCGTGCTTGCCGTCCGTGGGGAACGTCAGGCGGAACGGGAAGTCGCCGGTTGCGATCGTCTTCAATACCTTCGCCGTCGAGGCGTCAACGACCGACAGCGTGTTGGCGGCGCGGTTGCCGACCCAGGTGAAGCCGGTGGTGGGGTCGATGGCGAGACCTTCCGAACCGGGGGCGCATTCGATCGGTGGCGTTGACGCAGTGCCGTCCGCGGCGAGGTTGAAGAAGACGACACTGCCTTCGCGGATGCTGGTGGCAGCGGCGCGCGTGCGATCCGCGGACAGCGACACCATGTGCATCGTGGTCTGCGGCGACGTCCACGTGCGTTCGATCTTGCCCAGCTCGACGTCGACGAGCAGCAGTCGCCGCGATGCCTCGCTCGTCACCACCACGCGATGCGGCGCCACGAACTGCACACCGTGCGGACGCAAGAACGTCTTGGCGCTGCGCGTGCCGTCGGTTTGCACTTCATCCATGGTGAGATCGATCGTGCGCACGACGGCGGCCAGGGTGAGGTCGATGACGGTCAGCGTCTGCCCTGGCTTTTGCGCGCCGTAGTCGGTGACCACGGCCATGGCGCCATCGGGGGAGATCGCGACTTCATGCGGTCCCTGGCCGGTCGGCAGCGTCGCCAGTTCGCGCCGTTCGAGCGGCGAGAAGATCGACAGTGTGTGCGCGGCCTTGTTGCACACCAGTAGGCGGTCACCGGCTGGCGGGTAGGCGGCGGGCTTCTCCTCTTGGGCCAGGAGCGGCGTTGGCAGCAGGCAGGACAGCGACAGCAGGAACGGCGCGAAGCGAGGCATGGGCGTGTGCTACGGCACGGTTCGATCGCGCGCGAGTGCGGGGTCAGAATGGCCACGACGCTGACCGGAGCCATGCCGGGGCTTCTACCGACGCCGTCTGTCGGTACAACGTGCCAGCCCCTTTCGAACCGCTGTGCGCTTCCGTTCCCTTGTTGTCGCCGCTCTGGCCTCCGCGTGCCTTGCTCTGCCCCTGTATGCCCAGGAAGCGACGGCGGGCGTCGACCCGGCGGCGCGGGTTGCGAAGGCGATCGAGGACTACGCGGCGCTAAAAGGTGATGCGCAGAAGGCGGTGCAGCGGCGGCGGGCGATCGTGTGGCTTGGTGAGATCGACCATCCCGATGCGGTGGCGTTCTTGCTGAAGGAACTGGCGGCGGCCGGCGACTCGGCGTTCGCGGCTGTGGTGTTGGAAGCGCTTGGCAAGGTGGCGCGGCCGCAGTTGCAGGCGGAGCTCACGAAGGTGTTGGCGCGGGCTTCGGCACCGGTGGCCGTTCGCTTGGCGGCGGCGACAGTGATCGTGCGCAGCGGCGAACGCGCGCTCGATGCGATGCTGGCGATGGCGACGGCCCCCGACGCGGAGGTGCCAGTCGCCCAGCGCGATGCTGTCATCGCGGCCCTTATCGACAGTGGCATCGATCGCGCGCTGCGTGGGCTGGTGCCGATGTTGGTGACAGATGGCCCAGTGCCGCCGCGTCTGAAATTGCTGCGGCGCATGGATGCGGTGCATGGCCTGCCGCCGCTCAGTGTCGCGCGCATTCGCTTGGTGCAAGAAGGCGATCTGGAGTTGGCGGCGGTCGCTTGGCGCCAACTCACCATCGAAAAGCACGAGCGCGCGCGTTCGCTGACGCTCGATGTGCTCGAACGAGTGGTGGGCGAGCCGCGGGCGACGATCGCGGCCGAACTGATCGGCGGGCTCGTGCGCGTTCGCGACGTCGACTACTACCCCGTGCTGCTGCGGTTTGGCAGTGTGGCCGGCGAGATCGTGCGCAAGGCGCTGCGCAGCGCGGCGGCCGCCGCGGCCGAGGATCCGGCTTTGGTGAAGTGGTTGATGCAGCATGGTCTCGACGAGGCCCAACCGGCGGCGCGCGAGGCGGCGAAGCTGCTGTTGACGGAGGCGCCGAGCGAGGCCGTGCGCCCGCTCGTGGAGCGCATTCGCGCGGACCTGCGGGCTGGCAAGAAGAAGGCGTTGGACCTCGCGGTGGGCTTGCACGACTTGTTGGCGAAGGATCCGTCGTGGCGACAGGACTTGGCGTTGATGGCGGCGTCGACGGACTTCGAGAGCCGCATGCTCGGCCTGTCGATGTTGCTCGAACTGGGCTCGGATGCGGGTGTGGCCACGGCGCAGCAGAGCGTCGCGCACAAGCAGTGGGAGATGCGTTCGCTGTGTTATCGCTACCTGACGCGCTGCCGCGACGTCGGGTCGATCCCGCTGCTGATCGCACGCTTTGGCAAAGAGGACGGGCGCCTAGGCAGTGAACTCAACAGCGCGCTGTTTGCGCATACGGGCACGCGTTGTCTGAGTCGCAAGGAATGGGACGCGTGGTGGCAGAAGAACCAAGTCGGGTTTGTGTTGCCGCATGCCGAGACGGTGCGCATCGGCAGCAGTGGCACGGTTGGCAACACCATCGCCTACCACGACATTCCGATCGTCAGCAGCCACTTGAGTTTCTTGATCGACCACAGTGGTTCGATGATCGAGAAGATCGGCACCGATCGGCGGCAGACGCGGCTGGAAGCGGCGAAGGATCAGTTGGCGCGGGTCGTGCAGCAGTTGCCGGATACGACGTTCGTCAATCTCATTCCTTATGAGACCGCCGTCACCACGCTGTGGGATCAGCTGCGCAAGTTGACCAACGAGAACCGTGATGACTTGCTCGACCGAGTGCGGCGGCTGCCGTTGGCGCAGGGCACCAACATCTTCGATGCGCTTGAGAAGGCGTTCGAGGATCCCAAGGTCGACACCATCTACCTGCTCACCGATGGGCAGCCGTCGGCGGGGCGTGTGCGAACGACGGATGCGATCCTTGAGGAAGTGCGGCGGTGGAATCGCACGCGGCAGATCGTCATCCACTGCATTGGCTTCGGCCTCGACTCCGACCTGCTGAAGCGTTTGGCCGCGGAGAACGGCGGTACTTACAAGTACGTGCACTGATGTGGGCTAGCCCTTCTTCAGCGGATAGCGCGCCGGTGCGATCGGCCCCTCGTCACTGAGCAACACATGCAGTGACGCATGCGCGAGCACGATGTCGATGGTGGTCGGTTCCCCATCCAACAGCATCGACCGCGCGACGAAGCGGATGCCGTGGCTGTAGTCGACGTGCGGCGTCGTGTGGGCCTTCGAACGTGGTTGGATGGCGCGGCCGTCGAGATGGTGCCAGCCGTAGATGACGACGCGGGTCGGCCAGTCGCGCAGCAGCGCGGAGAGCACGACGTCCTTCTTGCAGCCAGCGAGCAGACTCGTGCGCGGAGCGTTGCCGCGTTGCCGTTCGATGGCGACGTGGTGATCGGCGAACAGCCGCACCGAGAGAATGTCGTGGTCGCGCGGATGGAAGGGGTGCGGCTCGACCTTGCTGGTGGCTTGTTGCCAGATCGCGTCGACGAGGTGGGACGTCGGCAGCACGCAGTCGAGTCGATCGGCGAGGTGCTGGGCGAGTTGCGGCGTGATCGGCATGCGCAGCCAATCCTCGTTGCTGCCAAGGCCGAAGTAGTCGGGCGTGCACCAAACGGTGGCGTGATGGTCGTTGCCGTCAATCTGGGCGTGCAGGTGGATGGGAACGAGCGTGGCGAGGAACGGCGGCACGTTGCCGCGTTCGAACTGTTCGAGCACGAGCGCTTCGCGGGCGGCCAGCGGCCGATCGGCGAGGTGGGTGAGCAACGCACTCGTGGGTGTGGTGAGCGCGCGCGGCGGTAGGTGAAGGGTTGGCGCTGTCGGCGCGCTGGCGCAGCTGGCGAGCAACCAACAGATCGACAGCGTCGCCTTCACCGTAGGGCCGCTTCCAGCGCGGTCGCGGCGTCGGTGCGTTCGTCGCGGTACTTCACGATGAGCGGTGTCGTGACGTGCAAGCCATGCTCTTCCGCATAGGGACCGACAGCCTTGCGCGAACCGGGAATGACGACCGCACCGGCTGGCACTTCGCCGCGCCAGGTTCGTTGCTGCACCAGGTCGTGCACGATGGTTGCCGCGGTGAGCACGACACCGGCGGCGAGCACGGCGCGTTCGCGCACGATAAAGCCTTCGAACACGCCGCACAGAGCGCCGACGAAGGCGCCGTCTTCGATGACGACTGGACTCTTGTGCGCGGGTTCGAGCACGCCGCCGATTTGGGCGCTGGCCGAGAGATGCACGTTGGCGCCGATCTGCGCGCAAGAACCGACGAGGGCGTGGCTGTCGACCATGGTGCCAGCACCAACCCAGGCGCCGACGTTGATGTAGGCGGGCGGCATCACCACCACGCCGGGGGCCACAAACGCGCCGCGGCGCACGGCCGAGCCACCGGGCACGAGGCGAATGCGATCGGTGAGCGTGAACGTGCGCGGCGGGTACGCGGTCTTGTCGAAGAACGGAAACGGCGTGGCGTCGATCGCGGAAAGCTCCGTGCGCCGGAAGCCGAGCAGGATCGCGCGCTTCACCCACAAGGTCGCGCGCCAGACGCCGTCGTCGCCGCGTTGTGCCGCGCGCACGCGGCCGAGCTCAAGGGCACTCAACAAGGCGGCGTGAGCCTGCGGCCAGGCGGGGTCGGTGGCGAGCACTTCGTCGGCGCGCTCGAAGAACGCCGCCAGTTCCAAGTCATGCATGGGCGGCCTCGGTCAGGCGCGACAACGCCAGGCGCAAACGTTCGCACGTCGCTGTGGCGGCGGGCAGCAGCGGCAAGCGCACGGTGGCAGCACAGATGCCGGCGATGGCCAGCGCGGCTTTGATCGGGATGGGATTGGGTTCGTTGCTGAGCGCTTCGAATACGGGCAGCAGCCGCGCGTGGTGACGGCGTGCGCTGGCGAAGTCGTCGCTGCGGGCGGCGGTCAGCATGGTTCGCATCGCCGCCGGGATGACGTTCGCAGCGACCGAGATGACGCCGCTGCCGCCGACCGCGATGGTTGGCACGACGAGCGCATCATCGCCGGCGAGCAGCGTGCGGCCTTCGGGCAAGTCGGCCACGATGCGGGCGATCTGCTGCAGATCCGTCGAAGACTCCTTGATCGCGATGACGGTGGGGATCGCCCACAGTTCGCGCACGGTGGCTGGCAGCAGGTTGGTGCCAACGCGCGACGGCACGTTGTAAGCGACCAGCGGCAGCGTCGGCACAGCGTGCGCAATGGCGGTGAAGTGGGCGACGATGCCAGCCTGCGTCGGCTTGGTGTACGGCGGCACCACGACGAGGGCGGCGGCGGCGCCGAGTTCGGCGGCGCGGCGGGTCCACGCGATGCATTGCGCGGTCGACATTGCGCCGGTGCCGACCAGCATCGGCAAGCCTGCGCAGTGGCGACGGGTCGTGGCGACGACGTGATCCCGTTCCTGTTCACTGAGCATCGAAGCTTCGCCGGTCGACCCCAGCGCCACGACAAAGTCGACACCGCCAGCGACGACATGCTGGACCAGGCGCACGAGGCTTTGGGTATCGAGTGCGTCGTCTTCGGTGAACGGGGTTGCCAGCGCCACGCCGAGGCCTTGCAGCGGCAGCTTCATGCGGCACCTCCGGCGAGGCCTGCAAACAGCGGATCGAGCACGCTGGCGGCGACGTCATCCATGGTGAACACACCCTTCTTGCCTTGGATCCAGCGGGCCGCGGCCAAGGCGCCGTCGACGAACGCTGCCGCGCTGCGCGCCGTGTGCATGAGCTCGAGCACTTCGGCGGGTGCATCCATGCCGACCCGGTGTTGGCTGTAGGTCGAACCGGCGCGCACGACCGCGACACTCAGTTGGTCTTTCTGCAGCGGTCCGCCGATCGCCCACGAAAGCTTCCGCGGGCAGCCGTTCAGAATGGTCGCTGCGAGCAGCTTGGCGGTGCCCGATGGCGCGTCGTGCTTCTTGGCTTGATGGTGTTCGATGAGGTACGGATCGAGGGCTTCGTCGTTGGCGCAGAAGCGCGCGAGCACGAGCGAGAAGCGCCGCATCAGCGCGACGCCGAGCGAAAAATTGGGAGCGGTCACCACGCCGATGCGATCGCCGATGCGTGGCGCGAGATCGGGAACGTCCCAGCCGGTGCTGCCGATCACGAGTGGCGTGCGCGTCGCGAGCGCCCACTCGATGCGGGCCGTGACCGTCGACCCGCTGGAGACTTCGAGGGCGACGTCAACGGGCGTGGCGGGCGGTGGTTCGCGGGTCACTTGCCAAGCGAGGTCATCGCCGAGCTGAGCGGCGATCGCCGCCCCAAGCCGACCGCGGCCGAACAGGCCCATGCGCAGTGGCGGTGGCATCAGCTGGCCTCCTGCACTGGCGCGCTTGCACGCGCGGCTTGCCCGAAGAACTCGGCGTGCAGGCGATTCATGACGGAACCCACTTCGGCTAGGCGCACGACGAACGACAGGTTGCGGTCGTTGCCGCCAAAGCACACGACCTCGGGGTTGATCGGGTGCAGGGCCGTCACCGCGCGCGCCAACAAGCCTGGGGAACGTCGCAGCCCTTCGCCGACCGCCGCGACGATGGCTCGACCTTCGGCCACATCGATCGTCGCGAACCCGGCGAGCGCCTTGGTCAGCCGTTCGATCGGCGCCTCGGGCTCGACGGTGCAAGTCACCGACACTTCGGCGGTGGCGACGAGGTCGACGCAGATGCCGAGTTGGCCGAAGGCCGCGAACAGGTTCGCCAGGTAACCACTCGCCGCCAGCATGCGCGTGCTGGTCATCGTCAGCACCGTGACCGGCCCGCGGCAGGCCAGCGCCGCGATGCCGCCGCGTTCGCGAGTGCGCAGGCGAGGATCGATCGTGGTGAACGCACCGTGCGGACGCAGTGTGTGGCGCACGGTGACGGGAATGCACGCATCGACCGCCGGCTGAATGGTGGCGGGATGCAGCACCTTGGCGCCGAAGGCCGCGAGCTCTGCCGCTTCGGCGGGGCTGAGCACGGGGATCGGGCGCGCGTCCGCGACGAGGCGCGGATCGGCGGTGAGCACGCCTTCGACGTCAGTCCAGATCTGCACTTCCTCGGCGGCGATCGCTTCGCCGAGCAGGGCCGCCGACCAGTCGCTGCCGCCGCGACCGAGCGTGGTGGTGGCACCAGTCGTCGTGGCGCCGACGTAGCCTTGGGTGACGACGATCTGGCCCGCGCGCAGTTGCGGCAACAGGTGCTGCTGCACGAGATCGCGCAGGATCGGCCGCAGCGGGGTAGCGGCACCATGCGTCTCGTCGGTGCGCATGACGAGCCGTGCGTCGAGATGGGCGACCGGCAGGCCGCGTTCGGCCAGCAAGGCGGCGAACACCAAGGTCGCGATGCGTTCACCATGCGCCACGATCGCATCGCGGGTGCGCGGCGTCAGCTCGCGCAACAAGGCGACGCCGCGCAGCAGCGTTTCGACATCGGTGCGCATCGCGTGCAGGGCCACCACCGTCGGCGTTGGGTTGCGCAGCAGCTCGGTGGTCGTGGTCGTCGCCATGGCGAAGACCGCCTCGACGCGCCCGAGGGCCGCCTCGAGCACTGCCGATACCGCGTCCTGGGCCGCTGCAAACAGCGCATCCGTCGTCTTGCCCATCGCCGACAACACGACGCAGGGCTGCGCGTGCTTGGCGTTTTCGACCAAGTCGGCGGCGTTATGCATGCGCAAGGCGTTCGCCACCGACGAGCCACCAAACTTCATCACGATCACGAGACGCGGCCTCCGAGAAAGGCTTCGGCAATGGCGATGAGTCGTTCGGTGCCGGCGACCATCTCGGCGCCGGTGATGTGTTCATTCAGGGTGTGGGCGACCTTGATGCTGCCAGGTCCGCAGAGCACGACACGTTGGCCGCCGACGAGCGCGCGCATGCGCGGTGCATCGCTGCCAAACGGCACGAACGCATGATCGAAGCCGGGCACGGTCGCGTAGCGCTCGGGCGGCGTGAACGACAGTTCTTCGACCAGACCTTCCGCTGGCGCCAGTTCGCGCAGGCGCGTCGAGAACGTCGAGTGCGGCACGGAGCGCACGAACAACACCGCTTCGGCGTGGGCCGGCACGACGTTGGGGGCGCTGCCAGCTTGCATGGTGCCGAGATTCCACAGCTCGGGGCCGAGCTCGGGATCGACCCTGGTCGGCACTTCGCGCAGACGTTGCAGCCATTCGAGCAAGGGCCAGATCGCCGAGCGCCCGAGCTCGGGGGTGCCCGAGTGCGCCGCGATGCCCTTCGTCAACAGGCGCAGTTGCAAGGCGCCGCGCTGGCCGGTCGCCAAGCGGTTGTCCGTGGGCTCGCCGTTGATCGCCGCAACACAGGTCTTCAGGCGCGGCGCGAGATCGATGGCGGCGATCGCCCCGCAACTGTCCGTCTCTTCGCCGACGACGCCAAGCCACGCGAAGCCGCTGTGGCCGCGCGCGAGCAGGTCGCGAATCGCCGCCAACTGCACCGTGATCTGACCCTTCGCATCGCAGGCGCCGCGGCCGTGCAGGAAGTCGCCGCTGCGGCGCGGTGGCAGGAACGGCGGCACGGTGTCGAGGTGCGTCGAGAACAGGAGGCGAGGCACGCCCCACGTCGCGAGCACGTTGTGGCGGCCGGGCGCGACTTGCTGCAGCTCGACGCTGGCGCCGAGTTCGCGCAGCAGACTGCGCAGCGCGGGCAGGCCATGGTCTTCGCGGCCGGTGGTGGTGTCGGCGCGACACAACACTTCGGTGCGGTCCAACAACCAAGTAGCAGCAACAGCGCGGTCGGGCGCCGGAACGGTGGATGACACGGGATTAGGGCTCCAGGAGAAACGACGCCGCCGGCGGGAGCCCATTGCACCACGCGACTGGCTCTCCACACCGGGTGCCCGGCGCGACAGCCGATGGGTCTTGACCCATTCGGCCAACCAAGAAGGCTGACGAAGCCTGCGTGGTTTCGGCGGCCGTCGCCTTTCGTCAGTGCTCCAGACGGGTTGTCACCCTGGCACCGAGTACTGATCGCGGCCGCTCCTCCAGCGGTGGGCGAACGATGCTCCGATGGTGCCGCTTCGTCAAGACTCGGTGAAGTTTCAATGGAGTGGGGCGGTGACGCCCACCATTTCACGTGCCCACTGTCTGTTCCCGCCGTGTGCACCTACTGTCGCGGCAGGAGTCTTCTCGTGCCCCTGATCTCGCCCCGCCACCTCGTCGGTGCGCTAGCCACATTCTGGCTGGCCGCCACTCTGCCCGCGCAACGCCCCGTCTACACGGTCGGTGGTGCCAGCCCCAACTTCACCAGCTTGCCGACCGCGATCGCCGCGGTGCCGCCAGGAGCCATCGTGGTCGTGCGACCGGGTGTGCATGTGGGTTTCACCACCAACAAGCCGCTGCGGGTGCTGCTTGACTTCGACGCGGCGTCTGGCGTGATTCAGCCACCCGCGGGTGCTGGTTATGCGATCTCGTTGGACGGGGTCGCTGGCGCTGACGGGTTTGTGTTGGTTGGGCGCGGCGCGCCGATCCTGCCCGGACTGATTGGCGGCATCCGCGTCGTCAACACCTCCGCGTCGGTCGTGATCGAAGGGGTCGCCGTCGCCGCGACGAGTCCGCGCTCGGGCTTGGAAGTGCAGAACGCGGCCGCCGTGCACGTGCGGCGCAGTGTGCTCGCTGGGGCGCCGGGCTTGCAGGTTCAGATCGCGAACTTCTCCATCAGTGAATGCGTCGTGCTGAGTTCTGTCGGCGTCGGCGCCGTGCTCTACAACACGCGGTTCGATGCGGTGCGCACGTTCTTCTCGGGCGCCAATCAACCGGCACTGCGACTGTTCGATTGTGTGGGGCGCATCAGTAGCGATGGCTCGACGACGATCAGTTCCGTCGCCGCCGTTGGGCTCGCGGTGTCGCCGCTCGAAGCGTGGGACAGCGACTTGCAGTTTGATCCTGCCCGCATCGGCTTGGTCGCGAATGGCACCACGCCGCCGTTCGTGCGCGTCGGCGGTGTGTTCAAAGACGAGGAAGTTCCAACGTTGGTGACGAGCCAAGTTCTTCCCGGCTTGCCCGCGACCGTGCGCATGACCTCCGCCTCGCCTCGCATCGGCGCTGTCGTGCTGGGCGAGATGTTGTCGACACCGGCCGTCTTCGAGTTCACCAACGTGTGGGTGAACTCGATCGCCGGCCCGGTGGTCGCTGCCGTTGGCATCTGTGATGCGGCGGGCTTGGTCTCGCAGACGGTGATTCCGAACTCGCCCGTCCTGCGCGGTAATGTGTTTTGCCTGCAAGGCGTCGTCTGGCAACCAAACGGCTGGCCCGTGCTCAGTGGGCCCGGCCTCTGGGCCGTGCTGTAGCGAGCGCGGCGCGCCAACCGTTCAGCGGGCGAACTTCGCGAGCGCGCCAACGACGTCGATCTGCTCGCCCTCGGTGAGTCCTTGGAAGATCGGCAAGGCCAGCGCTTCGGCCGCGGCTTGCTCGGCCACCGGGAAGTCCTTGGCCGCCGCTCCGAGGTAGAGGAAGCACGGTTGGCGGTGGAACGGGATCGGGTAGTAGACCGCACAGCCGATGCCTTGGGCGCGCAGGTGGGCAATCGCGGCGTCGCGCTTGGCGGCGGGAACACGCAGCACGAACTGGTGGTAGGCATGGCGGTCGGTGTCGACCGGCAGCTTTGCCCAATCCGACAACTTCGCTTCGGCAAACAGCCGGCGATAGCGCGCGGCATTCTCGCGCCGCGTCAGCGTCACCTTCTCCATGTTGCGCAAGCGGACGCGCAGGGCCGCCGCTTGCACGGCATCCATGCGGAAGTTGCCGCCGATGAGGTGGTGCTTGTAGAGCTCCGCTTGGCCGTGATTGCGCAGCAGTTTGCAGGTCGCCGCGAACTGATCGTCGTTGGTAGTGAGGAAGCCGCCATCGCCGATGCCGCCCATGTTCTTGGTCGGGAAGGTCGACCACCCAGCACACAAGCCATCGCTGCCGGCCATGCGGCCGTTGTGTTTGGTGCCGATCGCTTGCGCGGCGTCTTCGATCAGCGGCACCGAGAACTTGCGGCAGATGGCGAGCACCGCGTCGACATCAAAGGACGCACCGAAGAGGTGCACTGCCATCACGGCCTTCGGGCGCTTGCACGCGCGCAACGCCTCTTCGAGCCGCTGCGGGTCGAGATTAAGCCAGGTCGGCTCGACGTCGACGAACACGGGTTTGGCGCCGACGCGCGCCACCACGCCGGCGGTCGCGAAGAACGAATAGGTCGGCATCACGACTTCGTCGCCGGGGCCGATGCCGAGCGCCATCAGTGGTGCGAGCAGGGCGTCGGTGCCCGACGACATCGTGAGCGCGTGCTTGCAGCCGAGGTACTGTTGCAGCTCGCGTTCGAGGTTCTCGATCTCGGGACCGAGGATGTATTGACCGCTGCGAACGACACGAACGACGGCGGCTTCGACTTCGGCGAGCTGCGCCTTGTCGCGCGTCAAATCGATGAGGGGAACGGGCATGAGGGCCGCACAGGATAGGGATCACCCGGCCCCAGGACAGTGCGAGTTGGCATCGTTCGGCACGTTGTCGCGCGGACCGAAGAACTCCCGTCGAACGGTTGGGGCTATGGGGCGGACTCAGCGGGCGAGGATTGAGGGAACGGGGTCGCGGCGCAGGTTGCCGTAGACGTCGCGATCAGGGCGCGGGATCACTTGGTCGCGCAGCCCACCGGGGAAGTAGCGCGCCGCGAGGTAGCGACGGTTGTGCTCGAGCTCCCCGACATCGAGGGCGCGGTCGTAGACGAGCATCGCATGCATCTCGAAGCCCGGATGGAAGCGCATGCGTCCGTACGGGATCTGCATGCGCTGCGCGAAGTCGTCGATGCGCAGATCGAGGGTGCTGACGTGGTTCTCGAGGCGCGCCCCGGCGTTGTATTCGATGTTGCCAGGCGCGCCGATGTGCACGTAGTACGGCGAGTCGACGTCGGCGGGTTCGACGTAACGGCCAGCGAACGGCAGCACTTCGTCGTCGAGCGCCACGAGGCCGAAGTTCTGCGCCTCATCGACGGCGACCGCCGCGCGCTGCGTGCGCGCCGTCGCGACCTCACTGGCATGCGTCACATGCACCGCGCGCGTCAGGGCGGTGTTGCCGCGGTTCTGGATGCTGAGCCGCAGGTTCTTGTTCTCGAAGTTGAAGAAGTAGAACGTGAAGCCAGAGCCACCGAGTGGATTGCCGTGGGCGCCATCCGCGAGCAGGAAGTGCGGGTTGGCGATGCGTGCGCCGGTCGTGAAGCAGCAGTCGATCGTGAACTTCGCCCCGGCGCGCGCGAACGTCTTGAACAGGCCCTTCTGGCTGCCGAGCAGGCGCACGAAGTTCTGGCCGGAGAAGCGGAAGCTGCGCCCCGTCCAGTGCGGATCGGAGCGCTCGTTGGTCGGGTCACCAGGCAGCTCCCCGTCGAAGTTGCCCTTCAGGTCGCGCCACAGCATGCCGTGGCCGGGATACGAGCGAACGTCCGCCGCGTCGAGGTGCATCGCGAGGCCGCGGTCGATGGGAGTGTCGGGGTGCATCGTGTGGTTGCTCAGACGTCGTAGCCGAGGTCGCGCATCGTCGGCGCGCAGATGGCGAGAGCGCGTTCTTGTTGTGGCGGCGTCAGTAGCTCGCGGAAGCCGCCGCTGCCGCCTTTGCGCACATGCTGCGGGTTCTTCGCCCGCATCGCGTCGATGCCGAGGCTGGGGACGACGCGCGCGATCGCCCCATCGTCGAGGGGCAGCGCACACCAATTTGCCAGGCGACGCAGCGCGATGGGCAGGTCTTGGACCATGCGCTCGTAGTGCAAAAACTCGATGTCGAGCGCGCGCCGCGCTCGCCAGTGATCGCCGGCGTGGCGGCACCAGTCACCGAGGAAGGTGTCGAGTTCGGCCGCGACGTAGTCGGCAGGCGAAGCGGCCGCGTGCGGGTGGTAGCGCCGCATGAACGGGGTCTGCGTGAAGTGCGCCATCGACACGAGCGCATCGCGGGGATCGCGCACGATGTAGCAAACGCGTGGAAAGCGTGGGTAAGCCTCCCAACTGCGTTCGCACAGGAACGAGTGCGTCCACACGTGACTGCACTGGGCGAGGTACTGGTCGAGGTCGTCAATGGCCTCGACGTGCTGCATCTCCACCTGCCAATAGACGGCCTCGTCTTGCACCAAGATCTGATCGATGTCGAACTGATCGATCGAGAAGTCCGGCCAGCTGTCGCGCAGGCACTGGATCGGGTGCGTCTGCACAAAGCTGCGCTTTTGGCCAGCAGCGCGGAACAAGCTGTCGAACGCCTGCCACAGGAAGTAGCTGCCCGACTTCACGTAGCTGATGTGCAGCACCGGCGACTTCGCCTGCACGCACGGGACCCCTGGTAGCGCGGGTGCGCCGACAACCTCCATGTGGGGTGGCATCGGCAACGACCGGGGTGCGCGTTGAGCTGTTCCGTCGATGCCAACAAGCCTTCGCATTCGCTCAACCGCCGCCGGGTTCTGGTCACGCGTGTCGTGATTCGGACTTCCGAGTCGCAGTTCATGGCGGCAAACAGAGGCAGGCCCCTTGGCGGAGACGACCGCGGGGCGGCATTGCAGTTGCTGGCGCGCGACCGATTCGTCTTTCGCCGCTGCCCTGCCCCCGCGGTACTGCGGCCTCACGCGCGTTCCTCGCCCTCGGGGAACAATGGAGTCTCGATGCTACGTGCCCTCGGTTCCGTCTCGCTTTGCCTCGCCACGGCTGTTGCTCAAACCAACTTCCCGCCGCCCATCGCCCCCGCCAGCAATCCCACGACAGCCGACAAGTCGTTGTTGGGCATGGCTCTGTTCTTCGAGGAACAGCTGTCATCCACGAGCACCGTTGCCTGTGCGACGTGTCACGACTTGAGCCGCGGTGGTATCGATCCACGTACGTCGCAAGCCGTCAATCCAGGTCCGGATCGTCTGTTCGCAACAGCTGACGACCAGCGCGGATCGCCAGGGGTCGGGATCGTTCTGCCGAACGGCGTCATGCTGCCCCATCCGGCGCATGGCTTTGGCCCTAACGTCACCGATCCGCGGGTCGCCGCCGGCGCGATGCCGTTCGATCAGCCAACGCTTGGTTCGCAGAACGGTCGCCTCGTCACGTCGATCGGACAGGGCTCGATCACGTCGTCGGGGCAGCTGCAGGCCCACGCCCCGTTTGCGCCGCGCCTCGGCGAACCAGGGTTCCTGCTCACACTCAGTGGAGCGACGCCAGGCACGCCGACCTTCATCATGTGAGACGTGGCGGCCAGCAGCGGCGGCTTGCCGTTCAACCTCGAGCTGGGGCTGACGTCGGCGTTTGAGATCTTCACCATGGGCCCGGCCCAGTGGATGTTCACGATGCCGACAGGGGTCGTGCAAGTGCCGCTGCCGTTGCCGAACAACCTCTCGCTGAGTGGGCAGACGTTGTTTGCACAATGGCTGGTGCTGCAACCGTCCGCGCAGTGGCCGGTCTCGACTTCGAACGCACTGCGCATCCCGCTGCTGTAGTCGCCGCGACGCAGGGTGCCATCGGCCCGCGGCCCGCTGCGCGTTGAGCCGTTCCGCCGATGGCACAGCACCTTCGTCGTCGTGCGTATCAAGTCGGGACCGTTGCCACGACGATGCCAGTCGCGGAGAGGCGAACATGACGGCAACGGTGAACGATGGAACGCTGGCAGTTCTCGACGGACAGCGTTTTGCAGCGATGGTCGGCGCGCGTGCAAACGCGCTGCCCGCCGCCTGCGTAGAAACGCTGGCAGCTGCGAACCTCGGCTACGAGATCCTGCTTGGCAGCGAACGCGAGGAGCAACTGCTGCGCGCGCTGCACGGCAGCGAGGCGGGCGATCTGCGGGTCTCGGGGCCACATCGTGCCGACGACTGGGAGCGCGGTTGGAACGAGAACCTGCGCGAGTTCGAGGCGGCCGACGGCGAGCCGCTGATGCTGGTGCCGAAGTACAACGGGCACCGTGTGCTGCGCCTCGCTGGCGACTACGTGCGCGTCGACCACCCTGGCTTTGAGTACGCGGTCTACACCGCCCTGCGGCACTGGTACTTCCGGCGCTACTTCACGGACGTGCAGCGGGTCGTCGAACTCGGCTGCGGCACGGGCACGAGCTTGATGCTGCTCGCCGGCATCTTTCCGCGCCTGCACCTGTGTGGCCTCGATTGGGCGGAGTCGTCGCAACGCATTCTGCAGCAACTGGCGCAGCGCAGTGGCCGTGCGATCACCGGCAAGCACTTCGACATGTTCGCGCCAAACGATGCGCTCGAGCTGGGTCGCGGCACCGGCGTGTTGACGTCAGCGGCGCTCGAGCAGATTGGCGATCGCTACGAGCCACTGCTCGAACGTCTGCTGGCCGGCAATCCCGCGATCTGTGTGCACATCGAACCGCTGCGCGAGCTGTACGACGAAGGCTCGCTGTTCGACGATGTCGCCCGGCGATACCACCACCGGCGCAACTACCTGCGTGGCTTCCTGCCGCGCTTGCAGCAGCTCGAGCGCGAAGGTCGCATCGAGATCCTCGAACAGCGACGCACGGGCCTCGGCTCGTTCTTCCACGAAGGCTATGGCGTGGTGGTTTGGCGGCCGCTGGGCTCGCGGGGGAACGCATGACGTCGTCGACGCTTCGTCCGCAGCGGGTCGAGGATGCGCGGGCTTGGACTCGGCAGGTGTTCGAGGCTGGTGACTACGCCGGTGCCGCGATGTTTGGCGACGCCACGACCTTTGAGTTTCATGCGGCGCGCGCGCTGCTGCGTGGGGATCGCGCCTCGGCAGCGGCTCTGGCGGAT
The DNA here is from genome assembly GCA_947444055.1 of Planctomycetota bacterium. Taxonomy (GTDB): domain Bacteria; phylum Planctomycetota; class UBA1135; order UBA1135; family UBA2386; genus UBA2386. The sequence goes on along the minus strand of CANEYR010000007.1, from coordinate 79,192 downwards.
TTTGACCAGCCGGAGGCGCGGTTTCATGCGGCGGCAGCAGAGTGGATTCATGGTGATGCAGGCCTTGCCCGGCGGCTGCTCGTCGGCCTCGACCTGCCGCATGCACGCAGTCTGGCGCGTCTGCTCGACCAGCCGCGCATTCGTGTGCTGGCGCAGTTGCCGTGGCTGCCCGGCGCGATGACGGACTTGCTTGGTGGCGCGCGCCACGACTCGCGCTTTCAGGTGCGCCACATCGGCCACCACACCGGCGATCGCCAGAACGTTCCCTACGCCGACGTCCGTGGCTTTGTCGACGATGGCTTTGCACCGGACTTCTACGTCGCGGCCATGGCCGAATGGCACCACGTGCCGCCGAGCCTGCAGCAACTCGCGTGTCCGCTGTTTGGGCACGTCGCCGACCACGACCTGCACATCCAGACGATCCGGCCGTGGCTCGATCTGTTCGACGAGCTGTGCGTGACCGATCGCACCGAGTGGCTCGATGTGCAGGGCCTGACGCGCGGCGCCGTCTCGTCGTTCCCCAAGGTCTTTGCACTGCCAGCGCAGCTGCCGCCGCTGTCGACCGACCAACGGCACCTCGACTTCTTCGTGTCGGGCACCATGCTCGATCCGTACCACCCCGACAAGGCGAAGGTGCTGCACGAACTGCTGGCGATGCCGGACATCGCCCTGCGCGTCGTGCGCGGCTTCACCGGCCCGCTCGCGTTCCATGCCTTGTTGGCGGCGAGCAAGGCGTCGTTCACGTTCGTGCGTCGACCCGGTGCGATGCCGACGCGAGGCCTCGAATCGCTGGCGCTGGGCTGTGCGGTGGCGCTGCAAGAGCAGTCCATCCTCAACCTCTGGGTTGGTCCGAACGAAGGCATCTACCCGTACGGATCGGAGCGCGGCCAACTGGCAAGCGCGGTGCGCGGCATCGTCGACCACTGGGATCACTTCGAGCCCGCGGCGCGGCGTGGTGCGCAACTGGTTCGACGCGAGTTCGCGATGACGAAGGTGGCGTCGCAGTACCTGCGGTTCCTGACCTTCCGCGCCGCGGCGCCACGAAACGAACGGCGCGTCGTGGACTCAAAGCGCTGGTGCCAGAAGCGACTGTGTGTGTCACGCACCTGGTTGCCTGACAACCCGTCGGTGCGGCGGCGTTCGATGCAGGCCAACTTCCGGCATCTGTCCATGGACCTTCGTCAGCGGCCATCGGCAACCGCGATCGTCGACATGGCGCGCGAGCTGCTCTGCGAGTTCGCCTACTACGAGAAGAATGGCAAGGCGGAGGCCGCCGAGTTCGCGTTGCGCGATGATGCGATGCGGCTCTTGGAGAAGTGCGTGCGGCTGTTCCCCAAGCACCTCGTGGGGCGCTTCCTGCTGGTGCGAACGCAGTGGCATCACGGGGACGCCAAGGCGCGCCTGCAGGCGCTGCAACTCGCGCACGACACCATCGCGCAGGATGCGAGCGTGTGGCAAGTCGGACCGGACGACGACGTCATGCCGTTCGACTTCCATGCCGAGTACTTCAACTACCGCGACTACCTCGATCTCGTGGCCAAGGCGGTGAAGGGCGCCACGGTGCCGTCGCTGGCGTTCACGAAACTGATCCTGGCCGCACTCGCCGGCTATGTCGCCCGCAAGACTGGCAAGCCTGCCCTGCACGAGATGGCGACGAGTTGGGACCCTGGCTTCGCGCGCTACCGACTCGATCTCGCCAAGGCGCTGCTGCGCCGAGCAGACGGTGCGGACCGTGAACGGGCCATCGGGCTGCTGCAGGAGTTGGCGGACGGTTCCGGCGAGTTCCCGGCGGCGGCGCCATTGCTGCAGCGAGAACTGGCGCGAACACCGACGGCGGGAACGGTACCGGCGGTGGCGGCGCGGGCCGTGGCCAGAGTCGAGGCGGACACCATCGATGCCTCGCTGTGCGTCAGCAGCCTGTTTGCCGTCGAGCGTCGCGAAGCCAAGATCGCGGGCGACATCAAGTTCACGACGGCGGAGCAGAGCAACCGCAGGCGCCTCGCGGTGCTGGTGCCACGAACTGCGTCGGCGCGCGAGGTTGCCGAGGTGGTCGCCGAACTCGCCACGCAGACCTGCGCCAGCAAGCTGGACGTCGTCGTCGCGCTGGCGCTGGATGCCGCGGGCTTCGTGCCGACGGGGTTGCCCGAAGGCATGCGCGTGCAGACGACGTCCGTGGCCGGCGCGGCCAGCTGGAGCGAGCGGCTGAATGCGTGCGTGCAAGCGGCGACAGCACCGCTGCTCACGATTGCCATGCCGGGCGATCGCTGGCGCCCGGATGCGCTCGAACTGCTGCAGGATGCACTGACGAAGCACCCGCGCGCTGGGCTCGCGTTTGCGAATGAAGGTTGGACCGCTGGCGAGGTCGCGCGGTTCGAACCCTCGACGTGTTGCGCGTTCGCGTGTCCGCCGCCGTTCGCGCATCGGCGGCTGCACACGAGCAACGCCATCGGCCTGCACGCCATGTGGCGGCGGTCGTTGCACGACCAGCATGGGCTGTTCGACGCGCAGTTTGGCGCCGCCGCGGAGTACGAGTTCTGGCTGCGCCTGGGCGACGAGATAGAGGCGCGGCAACTGACGACGCTGTTGGCGACGAGTTCGCTGCGGGCCACTTGGCGAGCGCTGCGGGATCCGACCGTCGACTTGACGAACGTCGAACGCGCGCGGGCCGTGCACCGCCGCGGTGCCGAGGCATCCCCATTCCAGCCGCAGGCGCTGTGGCCGTCGACCTTGTGTGCGCCCGGCATCAGCGAAGAGGCGGCGAGCCATGCGCGCCTTGGTGTCATCACCGACGAACAACGGCGCGACCTCGCCTCGCTCGAGCAGTTCCTGGGCACGGCGCTGTTGCACGGCGACACCGCCACGGCCTTGTGCTTGTTGCGTGCCGCCGCCGCGAGTTCGCCGCGATTGATCGCACCGCGCTTGGCAGAGGCCGAACTGTTGACGGCGCTTGGGGCGCCTGGCGCCCGCGACGCACTGGTCGCCGCGAGCCAGTGCCAACCGTACGAAGACTTGGTGGCGCAGCGTTTGGCCATGGTGCCGCCGCCCGCCGTCAGCGACGCCGAAACTCCGAATCGCGGCGCTACCGAACGGGAGTTGATGCCATGCAGAGCTTGAGCCCAGTGGAGCCCGCGTCGCGGGCGGTTCTCGACTACGCCAACTACACCGAGCCCACGTTCCGCGGCGAGTTCACAGCCGATATGCAGCGGGTGAGTCCTCTGCAGCGGCACCATGAGAACGGCATCGCTCGCTTGCGCTACGACCCGAAGGCCTACGACTTCCGCGCGCTGGTCGGCGAGGCACTGGCGGCGGCAGGCATGATCGATCGCGCCGCCCTTGCTGATCGCGGCGACCAACTCGAATTGCTGCACGAACTGGTCGCGGCTGAGAACCAGGTGATGGACCATTCGCAGCAGAGTGCTGCCGCGCGCGCTCTCTACGAGATGCCGTCGGCGTTCGCAGTGTTGCACGAACGCCTGCTGGCTGAGGTCGTGGTGCCAGCCCTCGGGATCGGCCGCGCGCACTTGCAACGCACGCCGACGTTTCGCGTGTTCTTCCCGAAGGCGCCGGGCTACCTGGGTGCCACCACCTTTCACAACGACATCATGATCGGGCACAACCCGCGCGCGGTGAATGTGTTCATCCCGCTGGTGCGGTGCGAAGCGTCGCGCTCGTTGCTGTTGGCGGAGTTGGCGCCGAGCCTGCAGTTGTTGCGCGAATACGACTACGACTTCGCAAGGTTTGGCCGCGACACGCAGGATGACCGTGCCTTGATGGAACGCTGTGAACGCATCTGCCAACCGCTCGCCGCCGAGGTTGGCGACATCGTGGTCTTCGACTCACGGTGTCTGCATGCCGGCCCGCACAACAAGACGGAGCTCACCCGCGTCACCTTCGATACCCGCATCCTGCCGGTCGCCGAGATCGCCACGCAGGGCAATGCCTATCAGGGTCGCGGTCGCCGCCGTGCGGACTTCGCCGTCGGCGCCTACTTCACGCCGCACGCGGTGGGTGCCCCAGTAGCTCGCTAAGGTGACTGCAATGGATCCCTTCCCCTGTCGCGGCTGCAGTGCCGAGCTCGGCCCGAGCACGCGCCGCAAGGCGTTCATCAGCGTCTTCGCACAGGGCGACGAAGAGACCCGCTCGTGGTACTTCTGCGAGCCGTGCCGCGTTTGGATGATCGAGGAATACACCGACCGCTTCATGGGTGGTGACTCGGTGCGGGTGCAGGGGCCGTTCCCCGAAACAGCCTGCATCGACGATGTCGCACTTGCCAAGACGTGCCCGGACCCTGGCGACAAGTGGTGCGAATGCCCAGCTCACCAGCAGCTCGGCAACATGTAGGCGAAGCCGCCGTGCCCGGCCGCAGTCACAGGCGAGCCGTCACATGCGATCGGGCGCCGTGATACCGAGCAACGCGAGCCCCGTCGTCAACAGCCGCCGCGCGGCGTCGACCAACACCAGTCGCGCATCGCGCACCGCGGGCTCGGCGCCGACGACGTAGTGGTCGCGCAGGTAGCTGTGGATCTCGCCAGCGAGCGCGATCGCATGCCCGGTGACGTGGCTCGGCTCACTCTGCTCCGCGGCCTTCTGCACGGCGGTGCCAAAGTCCATCATGACGAGCAGCACCCGCTCCGCGTCCGCCAACAGTGCGCAGTCGATGGCGTCAACGGCGGGCACCGGCACCTCGACTTTGCGCAGGATCGACGCCAGCCGCGCACACGCGTACTGCACGTACGGCCCGGTCTCGCCTTCGAACTGCAGCATCGAGTCCCAGTCGAACTTCACGTCCTTGATGCGCGAGTTCTTCAGGTCGTTGAAGACGATCGCGGACACCCCGACTTGCTCCGCGACTTGGTCGGCGTTGGCGAGGTCCGGGTTCTTTTCGCGAATGACCGCGCGCACCTTGGCGACTGCCTCGTCGAGGATCTCGTCGAGGAACACCGCGTTGCCTGAGCGCGAAGCGAACTTCTCCCACTTGCCGTCGTCGCTCTTGCTCAAGACGAGCCCGAACGGCACGTGTTCGACCGCCTTCGCGATCGGCTCCTGCATCTTCGTCAGCACGCCCTTCAGCTGATCGAAGTGCAGCTTTTGCTCGGCGCCAACCACGTAGAGGATGCGCGTCGGATGGAAGGTGACTTCGCGGTAGAACGCCGCCGCCAGATCGCGGGTGTGGTAGAGCGTGGTGCCGTCACTCTTGGTGAGAATGCACGGCTCCTTGATGCCGAGTTCTTTCAGCCAAACGACGGACGCACCGTCACTCTGTTCGAGCACGCCCGCCGCGACGACGCGCTGCAGCGCCGCCGCCATCTTGTCCTCGAAAAACGACTCGCCGGTGATGTGATCAAAGGTCACGCCAAGGCGCGCATACGGCCCTTGGAACGCCTTCAACGACTCGTCGCGCAGCAGTTTCCACATGCGCCGTTCTTGGTTGTCGACGCCGCTTTCGAGGGCACGGAAGTGCGCCGCGGCTTCACCGTCGAGACCGGGGTTCTGCTTCACCTCGACGCCGTAGCGCTTGTAGAGGTCGAACATGTAGCGCATCGGCGAACGGTGCAGTTCCTGCTCGTTCCCCCAACGCATGTACGCCGTCATCATCTTGGCGAACGGCATGCCCCAGTCGCCGAGGTGGTTGATGCCATGCACGGTGGCGCCGACGTGGCGATGGATGCGACACAGGGCGTTGCCGAGAACCGTGCTGCGCATGTGGCCGATGTGGAACGGCTTCGCGATGTTGGGCGAGCTGAAGTCGATGCAGACGACGTCGCCGTTGCCGCGCGCCTTGCCATAGGGTGCGGCGTCGCTCTGGATCGCCGACAGCACTTCGAGGGCGAGGGCGGCGCGGCGGAAGCGGAAGTTGACGAACGGTCCGGCCGCGGCGGCTGACTCGATGATGGCGTCGCTGGTGATCTTCGCGGCGATTTCGGCGGCGAGGGCGGGCGGCGCCTTGCCGGCCAGCTTCGCCAATTGGAAGGCGCCCAGCGCCACGTCGCCATGATCGCGGTTCTTGGGTGGGTCGAGCCGGATCAGCGGTTGGGCGGCGTCGCGCGCCAGACCGAGGTCGACGAGGGTGGCGAGAAGGCGGTCGCGGAGATGGCGGTGCAGGTCGGTCAAGGGGGCGGCTTGGCAGGTAAGGGCGAGCAGGATAGCGATGGGGCCGGTGATTACGGCGTCACTGTGCCCTCGTTCAGAACATCCAGGTATGTGGTGTAGGCAAACACGCGGTTGCGCCGCTTGCCGGTGACTTCGTTCGTGATGCCCAGGTCAGTCAGAACTCGCATGCCGACTCCGGCGGTTGGGAAGGTGAGGCCCGTGGTCTTGGCTACTTCGTGCAGAGTGGTCACGGGCCGCCGCTGCAGACCTTCGTGAACGCGCAGAGCTGAGTTGGCCTTGCGGCCCCTCTGCTGGATCTTGGCGCGGTCCTCGGCGAACAGTGTGGAGAGGCGCTGCGCGGTTTCAACGGCGCCGTTCGCGGTCTTGATGACACCGTCGAGGAAGAACACGAGCCACGCTTCCCAGTCGCCATCGCGACGCACCATGTCGAGCAGGCCGTAGTACTCGTCGCGATGCTCTTTGAAATAGAGGCTCAGGTAGAGCAGCGGTTCGCGAAGTATTCCCGCGTGACAGAGCAAGAATGTGATCAGCAGGCGACCGACGCGGCCATTGCCGTCGAGGAACGGGTGAATGGTTTCGAACTGCACGTGGGCCAAAGCAGCGCGCACCAACGTCGGGAGTCCGTCATTGGTCTCGTGCAGGAAGCGCTCAAGATCACCCATGCAGCCGGGCATCAGATCGGCTGGCGGCGGGACGAACTTGGCGTTGCCAGGACGCGTGCCGCCGATCCAGTTTTGGCTCCGGCGAAACTCCCCTGGCTGCTTCTCGTTGCCGCGACCTCGCGCCAGCAGCTTTTCGTGGATCTCACGGATGAGGCGGTTGGAGAGTGGGAAGCCGCCACGCATTCGTGTGAGCCCATGCTGCATGGCGGCGACGTAGTTGGAGACCTCGACGACGTCATCCAGCGGCGCTCCTGGAGCTTGGTCGAGTTCAAACAGCAGGAGATCCGACAGCGAGGACTGCGTGCCCTCGATCTGTGAAGAGAGGACCGCTTCTTTACGAATGTACGTGTAGAGGAAGAGACCGGTGCCAGGCAGGAGTGTGGACACGCTGTCGAGGCGGCCGATGGCTATGTGGGCGCTCTCAAGCTTGATCTGGAGAGAGCCGGTGAGGTCGAGCCGCTCCGTCGGCGGGAGCGGCAACGGGACGAAGGCGCGAACCGACTCATCGCCGTACGTGACCGTCTCAAAACGACCTGTGGCGCCTCGCTTCACTGGATGGGCTCGCTATTAAAAGTTCTTGAACCGGCCGGACCGTTATTCAAAGAATGGCGCTAACTTTTAACAGCAGAGCCAGCGTTGGCAAGGCTCGAGCTGTCGACAGTTTCCTTGGATGGGAGCAAGACGAACGCGACCCGTTGGCAACAAACGACCAAGGACTGGGCGCGATGTCAGCGTTCGGAGGAGTCGGTCCGACCAAATCCAGCCAGCCCTTGTAGGTGACCGCGGCCAGCGAGGCTGCTATCTACCGGCCGCCCGCTGGATCCTGCAACGTCGTGCCCTGACCCCCGAGCCCTCCCATGTCGATTCGATTGCCCGTCGTTGCTGTCACCCTTCTCTTGCTTGCAGGGTGCAGCGGGCGCAGCGCCGACACGGCGACGGCGCCCATGGTTCTTGCTGCCGGGCTGGAGACGATGGCTCCCGCCGCGACCGACACCGTCTCGGCGCGCGTCGACCTGCAGCGCGTGGAGTTGGGCGGCCTGCATCCATTGCCGGCGCGCACCTACCAACTGACGACGCCCGCCGGCGTGCCGTTCACGTTCGATGTGCTGACGGTGGCGAGCGGCAATGCCGGCTGGGCCAAGGTGAGCGTTGCGCACCTGCTCGATGGCACGGCGACCCCGATCGCGGGCGTGACGAGTCTGGCAGCGGCTGGCGTCATCGTGAATGGCCCTGGCCTCTTCATCGATGGCCGCAACACCAATTGGATGGGCGTCGAAGGCAATGGGTTTTCGCGGTTGTCGATTCGCGGCAAGATCGATCGCCCGCAGGTGTTGGCGTTTGAGACTGAAACGCCAGCGAACGGCACGACGGGCGAAGTGCTGCTGCAGACCGCTTTGGTCGAGCTCGCGATCGGTCCCGTGTCCGCGATCAACGCCGCCGCGGCGCCGGGCAGCAACCACCCAGACGTCGTCGCGGATGCCACGGTCTACTCCAGTGATTCGTGGCGCTTTGGCATGCCGGCGATTGCAGTGTCCGGCGATCGTGCGAGTGTCGTGGTCTACGAAGGCGACCGCGCCAATGCGACGGCGCGCGAACGCTACGAGATGCGACTGCAGCAGGACGCCGTGACGGGCGTCGTCACCGGTGGTGGCGCGCGAGCGGCGGGCTATGACTCAGGCAACTGGCGCGACCACGAGATCGCCGCGTTGTTCAACGTGCTTGCCGTCGCGCAGGGTCGCGACGATGCGGTCGAGCTGCGCCTTTCGTTTGATCGCGGGGCGACGTTCGCTCAGGACGAGACCTTCGTCGCAGTGGGTGGAACGGTCGCGAGCACGCGGCTCGTGCAGATGGCCATGGCCGCCGACTACTCGCTGGCGCTCGCCTATTGGCAGACGGATGGCGGCCAGCGCTCGGAGTTGATGCTGGTCGATGGGTGGCCTTCGGCCTTCGATGGCGGCGGTTCGCCGACCGCCTACACCTTTGCGGCCCCGGTTGCGATCCACACCGTGAACGATCACGTGGTGCCGTTGCCGATGGGCATGCAGTGGTCCGATGGCGGCGATCTGGTGGTCGGGCACGCCTACACGTACACGACGGCTGGTGGGATTTGGACCGGTGAAGTGGTCACTGAGTTCCACTGTGCGACGCGTCCTTGGCAGGGTCAGTTCGCGGATGTCGTGGTCGACGCCGAGATCATGTTCGCGCGCGATCCGAGCGTGGCCTTGATGGGCAGCGGAGCCAGCCTGCAAGTCTTCTATGCGTACGAGTCGTTGAATGGCATCTCCCTCGCGCGCCTCGTGAACGGGCAAGTCGATTCGCAGTCGTATCGGCGCCTCGGTCTTGCTGGTGCACACGCGCCGTCCGTGTTCGCGCGCGAGCGCAACGGGGCGGTGCGCGTCGATGTGCTTTACATCGCGGACGCTGCCTTCGGCCTCGAACTGCACGCGAGTCGCTGGCTGGCGTTTGGTGGTTCGCCGGAAGAGACCTTCCGGTTGAGCACCGCCGAGATGACGCCGACGGCCATGTCCAATCCGCAGCTCGGCTATGGCTACCGCATTCGTCAACTGGGTTGGTTTGGTTACGACGCTGTGCTCGACGCGGGCACCATCGTCGTCGCGATGGATGAGGAGCAGTTCGATGCGGCGGCGGTGTGTTTGGGTGCGCCGCTCGTCGGCACGCTGGCCGGCACCAGCGCCGCTGGGTTTCCGATCCTGCCGCCGACGTTCTCGACCGCTGCCCCGCCGCCCTTGGCACCCGGCATGACGCTGCCGGTCCCGGCGGTGAACCCAAGTCATCGGCATCAGCTGCGCATCGTGCGCTTGCAGTGAACGCGCCGAATTGACGATCGGCCTCTGCGGCTGCGGCTCGCGAGGCAGGCGCGCGGTGCGTATGAATGCACCTCGGCACTGCGCCGCCTGCGAACCTCATGCCAAGCCACCTCGTCGCCAAGTTCTTCTCCGCGTGCATTGCCTTCACGCTCTTCGCCGTCGCGGTGGTGGCGCAGGCGGTGCCGCTGCCGCCAGTGGCCAAGCGAGTCGAGCACAAGGAGCAATGGCACGGCCGCACCTTCACCGACCCGTGGTTTTGGCTGCGTGAGAAGGGCAACCCAGAAGTCGTCGCCTATCTGCAGGCCGAGAATGCGTACACGAAGGCGATGACGCAGAACCTGCAGCCGCTGCAGGAGACGCTGTATCGCGAGCTGGTCGCGCGCGTGAAGCAGACCGACCTCAGCGTGCCCGTTCGCGATGGGCGGCACTTCTATTACTCGCGCACCGTCGATGGGCTGCAGTACCCGATCGTGTGTCGGCGCCCGGCGTCGGCGGCATTGAGCTACGACGAGACGGTCGCGGAGCAGGTGATGCTCGACCAGAACGAGATGGCCAAGGGGCTGGCCTACCTTGGGCTCGGCGACCAACAAGTCAGCGACGATGACCACCTGCTCGCCTACACGACTGACGTCACGGGCTTTCGCCAGTACTCGCTGCACGTGAAGGATCTGCGCACCGGCACGATCCAGCCGGACCTCGCAGTGCGTGTGACCTCGGTCGAATGGGCGGCCGATGGCAAGACGCTGTTCTTCGTCACCGAGGAGGAGGTGACCAAGCGGTCAAACCAACTGTGGCGGCTCGAACTCGGCCAAGCCCCCGAGCTGTTGTTGGAAGAGAAGGACGAGCTGTTTCGCATCGGCGTGGCGCGCACGCGCGACAAGCGCTTCCTGATGGTCGGTGCCGGCAGCACGGACAGTGCGGAGTGGCGATACCTGGATGCGCGCACCCCGAAGGCGGCATGGCGCGTGCTGCTGCCGCGCGCGAAGGGCCATCGCTATCGCTTCGACCACCGCGACGGTTCGTTCTTCGTCGTCACCAACGACAAGGCCGAGGACTTTCGGGTCGTGCAGGTGCCGGTGGGCGAAGCCAAGCTGGAGAACGGCAAGGAACTGGTGCCGGCGAGGGCCGGCGTGTTTGTCACCGGCTTCGACGTCTTTGCCAACTACGCGGTGGTGCAAGAACGCATGCAGGCGCTGCCGCGGTTTCGCGTGCTCGACTTTGCCAGCGGCGCGTGGCGCGAGATCGCGTTCCCCGAAGCGGTCTACAGTGCGTCGTCGGGCGGCACGCCGGAGTTCACGTCGACGAGCTATCGCATCAACTACCAGTCGATGGTGACGCCGTCCTGTGTGTACGACTACGACCTGGCGAACGGCGCGCGCACGCTGAAGAAGCAGCAGGAGGTCGCTGGCTACGACGCCACGAAGTACCGCACCGAGCGAATGTGGGCGAAGGCGCGCGATGGCGTGCAGGTGCCGATTTCGATCGTCTACCGCGATGGCTTGCCACGCGATGGCACGGCGCCCCTGTGGCTGTATGCGTACGGCTCGTACGGATTTGCGATGCCGGCGTCGTTCGACAGCAACCGCATCAGCCTGCTCGATCGCGGCATGGCCTTCGCAATTGCGCACATTCGCGGCGGCAACGACCTTGGCGACCGCTGGCACAAGGACGGCATGTTGCAAAAGAAGAGGAACACCTTCACGGACTTCATCGACTGCGCCGAGCACTTGATTGCCACCAAGTGCACGCAGAAGGATCGTCTCGTGATCGAAGGCGGCAGTGCCGGGGGGCTCTTGATGGGTGCGGTCGCCAACATGCGGCCCGATCTGTTCCGCGCCGTGCACAGTGCGGTGCCGTTCGTCGACGTGATGAACACGATGATGGATGCGTCGTTGCCGCTGACCGTCGGTGAGTACCTTGAGTGGGGCAATCCCAACGAGAAGGCGGCGTTTGAGTACATGCTGTCGTACAGCCCGTACGAAAACCTGTCGGCGGCGGCCTATCCGGCGACCTTGGTGACGACGAGCTTCAATGATTCCCAGGTGATGTATTGGGAGCCCGCCAAGTACGTCGCCAAGCTGCGGACCTTGAAGGCCGACAGCAGCCAGCTGTTGCTGCAGTGCAAGCTGGAGGCGGCGGGCCACGGTGGGGCTTCGGGGCGCTACGACCGCTGGCGCGACCGGGCCTTCGAGATGGCGTGGATGCTGTCGCAGGTCGGCATCACGAAGTGACCATGGTCGACCGCCCTTCGTTCCTGATGATGCACGCGCTGCTCAGCGTGGCGGCGCTGGCGCAGGCCGAGGCGCCGACGTTTGCGCGCGAGGTGGCGCCGATCATCTACCGATCGTGTTGTGGCTGCCATCGACCGGGGCAACCTGCACCGTTCTCGCTGCTCGGCTTCGACGAGGTGTGGAAGCGGCGGGCGCAGATCGTGGAAGTGACGCAGCAGCGCTTGATGCCGCCGTGGTTGCCAACGCACGGCGAATTCGTCGATGACCGCCGCTTGGCCACGGCCGAGGTGGAGACGCTGCGGCGGTGGGCCGAGGCGGGGGGGCCGCGCGGTGACCAGGCGAGTGAGCCGCCGCCGCCAGTCTTTGCGAGTGGCTGGCAACTGCGCGAACCCGATCTGATCGTGAAGGCGCCGATCGCGTTGTCGGTGCCGGCGAGTGGCCCCGACGTGGTGCGCAACCTGGTGATTCCCGTCGAGGAACTGCGTCTGCGCTTCGTCGAAGCGATCGAGATTCGGCCAGGCAGTCGCGCCGTGCATCACGCCGTGCTCGGCGTCGACGGCACGCGCGAGTCGCGGCGGCTCGATGCGCTGGATGCCGAGCCTGGCTTTGCGGGCATGACGCTCGGCGCGGCGATTCCGCCCGACGGCCACTTCCTTGGCTGGACTCCTGGCAAGAGCGTGCGCCGCAATGTGCCGGGAAGTGCCTGGCGGTTGCGACCGGGCGACGATTTGGTTCTGCAGCTGCACCTGGTGCCCACGGGCAAGGCCGAAGTGGTGCAGCCGGAGATCGGCTTCTACTTCACTGAGACGCCGACGCAGACGACCTTCGTGCCCGTGGTGTTGTTCTCGGAAGCGATCGACATCGCGCCGGGTGTCGCCGACTTTGTGCTGCGCGACCACCTCGACGTGCCGGTGCCGGTGACGATCCACGCCATCTATCCGCATGCGCACTTCGTCTGTCGTCGCCTGCGCGGCGTGGCGAAGCTGCCTGACGGCAGTGAGCAGGTGGTGTTCGCGATCGAGGCGTGGGACTTCGATTGGCAGGACGACTACCGCTTGCGCACGCCGTTGACGTTGCCCGCAGGAACGCGTCTATCGATCGAATACGTCTACGACAACAGTGATCGCAACCCTGGCAACCCGGTGCGACCGCCGCGACGAGTGCGTTTTGGTCAGTCGTCCACGGACGAGATGGGGACGTTGACGCTGGCGGTGACGACCGCCGACCGCGCGCAGCGAGCGCGGCTCGACGAAGCGATGGTGGCGCGCGACCTCGAGAAGGTGCCGACGGCGTGGAATGTGTGGTTGCGACGGGCGCGCTTGCTGCGTGAGCGCGGCGACAACAAGGCCGCGGTCACCGCCGCGCAGCGTGCCGAGCAATTGGCGCCGGGCCTCGCCGACGTCGCCATCGAACTCGGTTTGTGCGCGGAGTCGGATCGGCGATTTGCGGAGGCCAGGGCGCATTACGAAGAGGCGCTGCGGCGCGATCCGGCGCGTGGCTTGGCGCACCTGCAACTTGGCACGCTCGTCGCGCGCGATGGCCGCACCGAGGAGGCGCTGGCGCACTTCGAAGTGGCGCTGAAGTCGTTGCCCAATTCGTCGATCGTGCACAACAACGTGGCGACGGCGCACTTTCAGCTCAACCGACTCGAATTGGCGGCGGCGCACTTCGAACGAGCCTTGGCGTTGGAGCCCGACTACTTCGCGTCGCAGTTCAATCTCGGCCGCGTGTTGGCGCGCCTGGGGCGAAAGCAGGAGGCGCGGGTGGCGCTGCAGAAGGCGGCGGCGCTGCGGCCTGGCGAGGCGGTGATCTTGGCTGAGCTTGAGGCCCTGGGTCGCTGAGTTCGCGACGCCGAGGTCTGATTCCGGTGATCGCAGCTGCAGGCACGCCGAATCCTCGCCATTCATTCACATGCGCCGCGCCGGCTCTTCGCAATTGCGCGATGAACTGTGCCGCGTTCGGGTCGTGCTGCTCGCCTCCTGCGGCGGGCTTTTGCGACCCTCCACGCACGCCCCCGCACCAGAACGCCAATCCCCATGACGATCCGGATTTCCACCGTCGCTCTCGTTGCGACCGCTTCGCTCGGAGCACAGGTCTCCCACACCCATCTCGCCACGATCCAGTCAGCCAACGCAGCCGGCGAAATCGGCGCCTTCGACGCGGCCAGCGGCCGGTTCTTCGTGACCAACCCGGGCAACGCCTCGCTCAACGTGTTCGCCATGTCGGCGACCGGCGGCCTGACCTTCGTGACGTCGATCGCGCTCACCGGTCATCCGAATAGCGTCGCGGTCAAGAACGGCCTCGTCGCGGTCGCCGTCGAGGGCGTGACCGGCCAGGCTCCGGGTGCCGTGCAGTTTTTCGATGCCGCCACCGCCGCCGCGAACGGCCCGGCCGTGACGATCGGCGCGATGCCCGACATGATCGCGTTCACGCCGGACGGGCTGAAGGTGCTGACCGCCAACGAAGGCGAAGCCGACTTGGCCACCGGCCTGATCAACCCCGAGGGCTCGGTGAGCATCGTCGACCTCGCGTCGCGCACCGCGTCGACCGCGAGCTTCGTGCCGTGGAACGGCCAGAAGGCGGCGTTGAAGGCGCTGGGTGTGCGCATCACGGACCAGAACGGCATCACGCTCGCCCAGGACCTCGAGCCCGAGTACCTGACGATCGACAGCACCAGCACGACGGCCTACGTGACGATGCAGGAGGCCAATGCCATAGCCGTGGTGGACATCGCGACCGCGACCGTCACCAACATCCTCCCATTGGGCGAGAAGAACCACGCGCTGCCGGGTAACCAGCTCGATCCGTCGAACCAAGACGGCATCGTCGGCAACTTCCAGAACTTCCCGATCCGCGGCATCTACATGCCCGACGCGATCTGCTCGTTCACGATCGGCGGCGTCACCTACCTGGCGACGGCCAACGAAGGCGACAGCCGCGCCGACTTCGCGGGCTTCGACGATGAGACGCGCGGCGCCAGTCTCGACAACGACTTCGTCCTCGACGCCGAGGACCCTACCCCCGAGACCGGCCTCTACACGCTGGCCCAACTCAACGCCAACGCGGTGCTCGGCCGCCTCAACTTCGTGACCAGCGATTACGACCGGGCGCGGGGCGACACCGACAACGACGGCGACATCGACCAGCTCTACTGCTTTGGCGGGCGCTCGTTCACGATCTGGACTACCGCTGGCGTCAAGGTGTTCGACTCCGGCGCGCAGATCGAGCAGGCGATGCTCGCGCGCGGTCTGCTGGACGACAGTCGCTCGGACGACAAGGGCCCGGAGCCCGAGTCTGTGACGTTCGGCATCGTCGATGGTGTGCCGATGCTGTTCGTCGGCCTCGAGCGCAGCAACGCGGTGATGATCTACGACGTCAGCAACCCGGCCGCGCCGACGTTGCTCGACGTCATCAACGTCGCCGGTGAGAGCGGCCTTGGCAGCACCCTACCAGAGGGTCTGCAGTTCCTCGCCGCGAACGAGAACGCCACCGGTCGCGCGCTGGTGGCGGTCGTGAGTGAGGGCAACGGCACCCTGAGCGTGTTCGCCATCGGCACCGGTGTCGCCGTTGCCACCCCGTTTGGCACCGGTTGCCCGGCCGTGCAGCCGCTGACGCTCGCCAGCAACTTGCCGCAGCTCGCCAGCACCTGGACGCTCGCCGCGACCAACGTGTCGGCCAGCGCGCCGTTCTGCACCTTCTGGTTTGGCGAGCAGGCGCTGCCGTTCGGCATCGAGCTCACGGTGATCAATGCCGCTGGCTGCTTTGCCTACATCAACCCCACGCTCGCCGCGGTGCTCGCCCCGGTCACTGCTGGCGCCAGCAGCTACCTGGTGAACGTGCCGGCCGTTCCGGCTCTGCTCGCCTACTCGCTGACGGCGCAGGCCAGCACGTTCGACGGTACCACGTTCGCATCGTCGAACGGTCTGGTCGCGGTGGTCGGCAACTGAGTTACCGCGCAGGTCAGCGTGTGCGCGTCGGCCCGCGCAGCTCGATCTCCTCGATGCGCAGCGCTTCGCCCCAGGTCGCGATGCCGATGCGATGCTTGCCGGGGATCGGCAGCAGTGGCGCCTGGTCGAACAACACTTGGTCGCCGAGCCGAACCGACAGCCGCCGTGGGCTGTAGGTGAGTGTGAGGGGTGTCGTTTTCTTGGCGTCGGTGACGAACGGCACGAGGTCAGACATGTAGATGCGCGCGTCGTAGCGTTCGAGGTAAGCGCGCACTCGGTCGCCGTGCGGCTCGAGGATCAGCGTCCATCCCGACAGGGCATCGCGCATGCCGTCGCCTTGCACGATCACACAGGCCTTCGGCGCGGCACTTCCCGCTGGCAGATCGATCGCGAGATGGAACGCGTCGAGTTGGTCGGTGGCCTTCTCCGGCAGCCACGCGAGGTTGGATGGCGAGTCCTTGGGAAAGCCTGGTCGCACGGTGTACTTGCGCCACTCGACTTCGCGGTCGGTGGCAAAGCCTTCGAGCGCGCCGTTGCGGGTACGCCACTTGCCGACGGTGGTGTCCAGTTTGCGGTGCGCGCTGGCGGTGTCGAAGCGGGCCCGGAAGCGCGACGGCCACCGCTTGCTATCAGGCTGTTCGATCGCCGCGAGCTTCTTGCTCGGCGGGTCGAGATCGGTGCTCCAGTCTGGCAGCGGCAGTCCGTTGCGTTGCGCGATGGCGAGCGTGAGGCCAGAACCGCCGTAGCTGTTGCGCACCTTCACCAGCACCTTGTTGCGGCCCTTCTTCAGGGTCACGGCCAAACGGATCGCGTCGGGCAGTTGCACGCGCCAATTGGGCCGCCAAGGTCCGAGCGGGCCGCCAGCTAAGTCGTGTTTGCCGATCAGCTCGTCGTTGACGAAGAGCGTGACGTCGTCGTCTGCCCGCAGGTGCAGCCACGCGTCGGTGTCAGCTCCGACCGTGACGTGCGTCAGCGCATAGATCGCGCTGTCGTCCATGTAGGGGAAGTCGAACTGCAGCCAGCCGGTCGGTTCGACGGTGACCGGCTTCTCGCCGGGGCGTTGCCACGTCGGGTTGTTGTTGATGCTCTCGTAGCGGGCCTTCAGGTCGATCTCAGTTTCGGGCGGAAAGCGGAACGCATCCGGATCGACGCCGGGGCGCCGCAGCGGTCCGATGACCCACCAATCGCGCACGACGCCGAGTTCTTGCGCGTAGTCGTCGAGGTCGGCTTGCTCGCTCTCCAGTCGACTCGCGATGCGATCGCGCGGCACCGGCGAGCCCGGCAGGTCGTCGAAGGTTGGCCCGGGCGAGACCTTCTTCGCCGCCTCTTGTTCGCGCCGCACTGCTGCCAGGTCACTCGGCAACAGCGGCCAGCGGAAGCGCAGCAAGTCGTCGAAAGCCTTGTCACCGAACGCTGCGGTCAGATGGAACGCGAAGGCGCGCGCCAGCGTCGGTGTGCGGGCGTCCTTCACTCGGCAGGCGCGGAAGTCGCGGAAGAACTTGCGGTAGAGCTGCCAGCGATAGCCGTCGCCACTCTTGCCGTAGGTGGTGATGAAGTGCAGCAAGAAGCCGGCGCTTGGGCCGTAGTTGGGGATGCGCCAGTACTCGAGGTCGCGATCGAGGTAGTCCTGCAGGAAGGCGCGCGTCGCCATGCCGATGGCGGCGCGGCCGCCGGCGACTTGGCCGAGTTCCATCTGCGCGAACGCAGCCCCGAAGTCAGCGAGTCCTTCGCGGAAGCCTGGATAAACCGGCGTCGTGTCGTCGACGCAGTGCGTCAGCTCGTGGTAGAGCAAGCCATTGTCGACGCGCGTCGCCTTGGCCGCCGCATCGGCATTGCCGATGTCGATGATTTTGCCGCCGCCGACGCCACCGCCAAATTCCCACAGCTCCTTCCAGTAGACGGTGACGCGGTCGCCGTCGGGGTTGGGCACGCGACCGAACAGATCGGTGATGTAGAGGTAGGCGAGATCGAAACGCAGCAAGCTCTCGTCGAGAATGCCGTCGACGAGCTGCTTGGGCCCGATCACGACAAAACGGTGGCTCGGCCGCGACGTCGTGCGCGCCCAACTGGGGTGGTTTCTCGCGGCGTCGGCTTCGGCGCGTTCCTCGGCGGGAACGTCGGCGAGCCACTCCGCTTCGATCAGCTTGCGCGCCGCCAACGCCACGTCGCGGGTCTCGGAGTTCCATTCGAGGGCGCGAACCAGGTCGCGCGCGACGGCGCGCTGCGCACGATCCTTCGCCATCTTCACGCAGGGTTCGAGGCGTGGCAGGCCACGCGGCAACTTGGCGTCGAGGGCAGCGAGTTCGGCTTCTTGCACTTCGGTGAGGGCAAACAGCTTGGCGATGATGCCGTCGCGATCTTGGCTCACCCGTTTCGCATCGCCCAGCGCGCCGAGCACGGCTTGGTCGGCACCTTCTTGCAAAGCGCCGCCGACTTCATCGAGCAGCAACAAGGCGCCAAGGAACGTGCCGCGGTCGTGCATGCGACCCGCGACTTGGCGCAGGTAGCGAGTGCGTTCGTCGCGTAGGCGCGCGCGCACGATGTCGTGCTCTTCGAACGTCAACGTCGCTGGCGGCATGCGTCCGACGGTGAGCAAGGCCTTCTGCAGCTTGTCCTTCTGCGCATAGTCGTCGATGCGACGGAACGTGAACTCGAGCTGGTCCCACGCTTCGTGCGGCTGCTTGGCGGCCAGCGCGAGTGAGGACGCGATGGTCGCCTCAACCGCCGCGGCGTCGGGCGTGCCCGAGAGATCCGGAAACACGAACGTGGCGACGGCAGCGAGGCCGTCACTGCCTGCAGAACGCGACAGCGGGGGCACGACGGTGTCGCTCGCTGGATCGAAGAAACCGAGGCACACCTCGATCGTGTCGCCAGCGATCACACCGACCGGCGGCGTGCGGAACACCAACGGCAACTCGTACTCGATCGGCTTGGCCTTCACCCATTGCTTGGTCGGGCTCGGCGGCGCGTGGTCGCGGCGCACGATGAGGCGGCCACCACGGCGCAGTTCGACGCGCACCGAGAACGGTCGGTCGAGCCCTTCCTCGCAGACGAACCGCAGCTTGAGCGAGGCGCGGCCAGTGGTTGTCAGCAGGGCGGTGTCGACGGTGGCGGTGACGTTGACTGGGATCGAAGCCGGTCGGTCGTTTTGTGCCGCGAGTGCACTGGCGACGAGCCATGAGATGAATGCTGCAGGTGGGCGAAAGCGAGGCATGTGGGGTCTACTGCCAGTTTTCCCACTGCTGGTAGCAATCGGCGAGCTCCCTCTTCAGCCGCACCTCGGTCCCCTGCAGTTCCTTCATCTTGCTGGCGCTCGCGTAGTTGACCGGGTCCAGCATCGCGGCGCGTGCACCTTCGATGTCGGCCTCAAGTTGCATGATGCGCTCCTCGAGTTTTTGGAACATCAGCGGGTTGCGCACCTTGCCGGTCTCGATCGCCTTCTTGGCTTCCGGCGCTGCGACCTCGGCTTTCTTGGCCGCCAGGTCGCGGGCCTCGGACTCGGCCGCGCGCGCCGCGGCGCGTTCGTCCGCCAGCACTCGTTGGCACTGCGCCAAACCCTGATCGAACGAGCGCACGCTGCCGCCTTCGACCCAGAGCACGCGATCGGCGACTTCATCGACGAGCTGGCGATCGTGGGTGATCAACACGACGGTGCCGGGGAACTCCTTCAACGCCTGCTCGAGTCCCTCGGTGCCGGCGACGTCGAGGTGGTTGGTCGGTTCATCGAGGCACAAGAGGTCGAACTGCGCACGGGTCATGCGCGCCAGCGACAGCCGCTGCTTCTCGCCGCCGGACAACTCGCCGACTGGCTTCTCGATGTCGTCACCGCAGAACAAGAACAAGGCGAGATGGTCCCGCAGGGTGCGTTCGTCGACGGTGCGGTCGATTTCGCGCATGGCCTCGAGCACGGTGCCGTGCTGCGGCAGGTCGTTCTTGTCTTGGCTGAAGTAGCCGATGCGCAAGTTGCGCGCGCGCTGGATGACGCCGCCGGCAGGTTGCCCGATGCCAGCCAGCAAGCGCAGCAGCGTGGTCTTGCCAGCGCCATTGCGACCGAGCAGGGCAGTCACTTCACCAAACCAAACACGCAGGTTGGCGCGCTCCAGCAAGGTGAGCGACCCGGCGCGCATCGTCAGGTCCTCACACTCAATCGCCGTCTGGCCTTGTTGGCCGCGCGTCGTGGCGCCGAACGTCAATCGCATCTGCGCGCGTTTGCCCTTCGGCTTGTCGATCAGCTGCAAGCGTTGCAGCCGCTTCAAGCGGCCCTTGGCTTGCGCACTCATGCGCCCCGCCATGTTGCGACGGATGAACTCCATCTCCTTGTCCACGAACTCGCGCTGGCTCTTGAACTGACGCGCCTGCGTCAGCAAGGCGAGATCGCGCTGCTGGCTGTAGTGCGCGAAGTTGCCCCTCCAGCGGTTGGCGACGCCATCGGCGACCTCGACGATGGCGTTGGCAATCGCGTCGAGGAAGCGCCGGTCGTGGCTGACGACAACCGAGGCACCGGGATAGCGCACGACGAAGTCTTCGACGAACTCGATGCCCTGCAGGTCGAGGTGGTTGGTCGGCTCGTCGAGGATCAGCAGGTCGGCTGGCGTCGTCATCAAGATCGCCAACTGCACGCGCGACTTCTCGCCGCCGCTCAGCACCGAAACGTCCTTCGCCAAGTCGGCGAGTGAAAAGCCCAAGCCCGACAGCACCTTCTCGACTTGGTGTTTGCGGTCGTAGCCGCCGCCCGACTCGAACGCCGCCTGCAACACGCCGTACTCGCGCAGCGCCGACTCGTCGCCAGTCGCCATCTTGGCTTCGAGCGAACGCATGCGCTGCTCGAGGGCGCCGTGCTCGCCGGTGCCGCGCATGACCAAGTCTTGCACCGTCGTGCCCTTCGGCATCGCCGGCATCTGCACCCCGTAGGCGATGCGCAGGTCGCGGCGCGGATTGCGCTGGCCGAGGTCGGGCTCGTCGACGCCGGCGAGAATGCGCACCATCGTCGTCTTGCCGGCACCGTTGTCGCCGACCACGCCGATGCGGTCGCCTTCGTCGACCCGGAGGGACAAGCCGTCGAGGATCGCGAAATCGCCGAAGCGGCGGACGATCTTGTCGAGGGTCACCAGAGTCATCGCGGGGCGCAGAACATAGCAAGGGGCGTCTGTGTTCGCTGCATGTGGGCTGCGCTCACGTGCTACGGTGCGGTGATGAAGTACGTAGACGGGTTCCTGCTGGTGATTCCGACGAAGAACATGGGCAAGTACACGGCACTCTCGAAGAAGGCCGGCAAGCTGTGGATGGAGCACGGCGCGCTCGAATACTGCGAGTGTGTGGGCGACGACCTCGACGTGAAGTTCGGGGTGCCGTTCCCCAAGCGGACGCGGGTCAAACGCGGTGAGTCGGTGCTGTTCTCGTGGGTCGTTTACAAGTCCAAGGCGCAGCGTGATCGCATCAACAAGAAGGTGATGGCCGATCCGCGCATGGCCAAGCTGGCGCAGGATGAGATGCCGTTCGACATGAAAAAGATGTCGTACGGCGGCTTCAAGACGTTGGTCGACCTGTAGTCGTGGAGCGCATCGCAGTGTCACCGCCAAAGGTTGCGATCGCCCTGCGTGCGTTCTTCCGTCTGACGGATGCATGGCAGCTATCGAGTGAGGAATGCCGCTCGCTGCTGGGGCAGCCTGCTAGGGCCACGTTCTGCAAATGGCAAGCAGGGCGCGCGCGTCTTCTTTCCCACGATGTGATTCGGCGCATCAGTTGGGTGCTGGGCATCTGGAAGGCGCTGCAGATTCTGTTCCCCGATGCGGAGCGAGCCGATGCGTGGATTCGCCGTCCGAACGATTTGCTCGGTGGCCAGAGTGCCTTGCAGCGAATGCTGGCTGGAGATGTCAGCGATCTCGCGGAGGTGCGCAACTTGCTCGACTTTGTGCGCGGCGGCGATCGCATCTGCACCTTCGCCAACGAGACTTGGTCGTCGCGTTGACCGGGATCTTCGCTGGGCGCGCGCCCGCATGCTTGCCGAGCCGATGGTCTGATCGTTACGAAGGCCGCATGCGCCCATCGATGCTCACGGCTTGGTTCGTTCTCGTTGCTGGTCTGGCGGCCCAAGAAGAGACGGCCTTGCGTTGGCTCGATCTCGACGGCGACACGGCTCGGCAAGTGACGGTGCGGCAGGTGCGCGGCAAGTACCTCGGTCATCCGACGACGGTGCTGCTGCCCGATGGCAAGACGATGTTGTGCGTGCATCCGGAAGGTCATGGCAAGGGACCGATCGTGTTGCAGAGGAGCGGCGATGGTGGCTTGACGTGGAGTGAGCCGCTGCCGGTGCCGGAGAGTTGGTTGACGAGCCAAGAGACGCCAACGATGCACCGGCTCGTCGATCGCGATGGCAAGGCGCGCCTCGTCCTGTTCTCCGGGCGCTGGCCGATTCGCAGCAGTGTGTCGAGCGACGATGGCGCCACCTGGACGGAGTTGCAGCCGATCGGCACGTACGGCGGCATCGTCGCGATGGCGAGTGTCGTGACCTTGTCGAACGGCAACCACGCGGCGTTCTTTCACGACGACGGTCGCTTCTTCGCGCAGGGCGGCAAGCGCTCGCACTTCACCGTGTACCAAGTCGTGTCGACGGACGGTGGGTTGTCATGGAGTGCGCCGACCATCGTCAGCCAAGTCGAGACGCTGGATCTGTGCGAGCCGGGCGTGGTGCGTTCTCCCGATGGCAAACGTTTGGCGATGTTGCTGCGCGAGAACTCGCGCAAGAAGGGCAGCCACGTGGCGTTCTCGGCAGACGAAGCGAAGACGTGGTCGGCGCCAGTCGAGTTGCCGCTGAGTCTTTGCGGGGATCGCCACGTTGGCGGCTATGGACCCGATGGGCGCCTGCTGTTGTCGTTTCGCGACATGGCGAAGGGCAGCCCGACGCGCGGGGATTGGGTGGCGTGGGTGGGCACCTTCGCCGATCTTGAGCACGGTCGCACCGGCCAGTATCGCGTGCGTCTGTCGCGCAATTGGCAAGGCACGGACTGCGCGTATCCCGGGGTCGAGGTGCTGCCGGACGGCACGTTCGTGCTCACGACCTACGGCCATTTCGAACCCAGCCAGTCGCCCTTTGTGCGAGCCGTGCGGCTGCAGTTGACCGAGCTTGACACGCTGGCGAAGGGACCGGTGCCGACGTTTGCGCGCGAATCGGCGGCGGTGGTGCCAGCACCGCGGGCCGGCCCGGAGTGGGAACAACGTGTGGCGCGGCATTTGGCGACGGCGAAGGCCGGCGGCCACCGGCTCGTGTTTGTCGGCGACTCAATCACCCAAGCTTGGAATGGCCCGGGCCGCCCGGTGTGGGACGAGTTCTGGGCGCCGCGGCACACGATCAATGTCGGCGTGTCCGGCGATCGCACGCAGCATGTGCTCTGGCGGTTGGACCATGACCTGCTGGCGGCGCTCGCGGCGGCCAACAACGAAGTGCGGGCGAGCGTCGTGATGATTGGCACCAACAACAGCAATGGGGATGACCACAGTGCTGAGGAAATCGCGCAGGGTGTGATCGCCGTCGTGAAGCGGCTGCGCACGGGGCTACCGAAGGCGAAGGTGCTGTTGCTGGCGATCTTTCCCCGCGGCGAGCGCCAGAACGCGCAGCGCGAGAAGTGTGCGGCAGCGAGTCGTTTGGCCGCGGCGGCGTTCGCGGACGACGCCATGGTCGTCTCGCTGGACATCGGCGAACGTTTCCTCGCGGCGGGCGGCGTGCTCACGAAGGACGTCATGCCGGACTTCCTGCACCTGACGCCCGCAGCGTACCGGACCTGGGCGGTGGCGATGGTCGCGGATGTCGACGCGCTACTGCGCTGACGGGTGCGCGCGCAACCACCGCTTGCTCGACGACGGCGATGGCGGTGGCCGATCTCCTGGCGGGTGTCGTTCGCTTGGCGTTCTTCTTGGATGGGCTCATGCCGATCGGCTGCGAAGGTCGTTACAAGACGTCTGTTGTGCGATTGAGGCGCGAACTACACGATTGCCGCCTGCACTTGACGAGGTTCCTTATGCAAGCACTTCCGTTGGCTGGCGCCGCGTTGGCGCTCCTGACCTGCGCATTCGCCCAGGATCCTGCACCGAAACCAGCGCCCGCGCCGGCGCCGACTGACAAGGTGATGGCGCTCGGGGATGCGCTGCCGAAGGGGCTGACGTTCCGCACGCTCGACGGCAAGGTGCAAGGGCTCGACGAGCTGCGCGGCAAAGTGGTCGTGTTGCACTTCTGGTCGATGACGTGTCCGACCGAAGTGGTGGCCGAGCCAAAGCTGAACCTGATCAGCGCCGAGTTTGCCGACAAAGGCGTCGTGATGCTCGGCGTCGCGGGCAACGCCAACGAGATCGGCACGGTGCCGACGGCGAAGGAGTTTGAGGGCAAGGACGCGGACAAGCTGCCGTATGCCAAGCTGCGCGCGAAGGCGAAGGAGAGCAAGGTCAACCACGCCATCGTCGTCGACCACGAGTGCAAGCTCGGCGCGCTGCTTGATGCCAAGACGACGCCGCATTGCTTCGTCTTCGACAAGGACGGCAAGCTGCAATACCAGGGTGCTCTGGATGACGACAGTCGCGGCAAGCTGCCACTGCCGACGCAGTACCTGCGCGACGCCATCACGCAGGTGCTAGCCGGTGAGAAGCCCACGGTGCCGACCACCAAACCCTATGGTTGACGCACCAAGTTCGCGCCCCGTGCGGGCGCCAAGTAGAGAAGACGTTGCAGCGGGCGGCCTCGGCCGCCCGCGGTGTTTCACGGACTGCTGTTTTGCGTGGGCGCCGTCGCTGCGAGCGATAGAGCACCTTCCCAGCGATACCGAATGGCGACGGCTCGTCGGGCGGCGCCGCGCTGGATCGTGCAGTAGAGCGGCAGCTCCTGCGCGTTGTCGGTTGGGCCAACGATGTAGTGGCCGAGATAGGTGACGCGTGCACCGTGCGCATCCTCGTGACGCTCGGACTGTCGCATCGGCACGACGGTGCGTAGGCGGCCAAGGTCGAAGCGCACTTCGCAGTCAGGAGAACCGATGGCGATCACGTCCACGCGTTCTCCGCGCCGGAAGGGGCCATCGTGCTCTTTGGCCAGTGCGACGACGGCCAGCCGTGGGGTCGATGCGTTCTGCTGGTTGCCGAGGTCGCCGCCGTTCATGTCGGCGACGGCGTGACGAGCAACCGAGCGTGTCAGAGACCGCAGTTGCGAACCGCGCAAGCCGGCGATTGGCTCGGTGGCGACGGAGACATACCCGGTGGGGCCGCCCGTGAGGCCGGAGCCGATGGTCTCCGTGCGCTCGGTGAGAAACAGCTGCTTGCCAGTGTTGGCATCGCGCAGATCGAGTTGCAGGGCGACGTCGACGACCGTTTGCAGCACGTAGTAACCGCGATTCCAACGTCGCACTTCGCCATAGACGAGGCCGTCGGCGCCGATGGCGCGAGCAACCTCGCGCGCCTCGCGTGGGTCGCTGCTCTTCTCCTTGGACATGCCGGCGTGCGCGAGTTGGGTCGCGACGTGCCACGGGTCGATCACTTCAAACTCGGTTTGATGCAGCCACGTGACGACATCGTTGTGCAGCAACGAACCGATGCGGGCGCGCATCGGTAGTTCACGGCTGGCTTCGAGCGCGATCACTTCTCCGATCGTCGCTAGCGATTCGGCCAGGAAACCATCGTCTGGCGCAGAGACGGCGAAGGGCATCACCGCGATCCGGTATCCCATCGTGCGCAGCTGCGCCAATTCCGGCGCGGCGTGGTGACGCACGTGCATGCCCGTGCAGGCTGCCAAAAGGCAAGCGCCGGCGAACGTGACGGAGTGTGGCGACTTCACCATGCGATCTCGCTTGCGGTTTCGCGGCCAAAGGCATCGCGTGCACGGACGACGACTCGCTGCACTGCGGTGCCGAAAGGAATGTCGTGTTCGCCTTGATACCGCTCGGCATGGCCGGGCTCTTGGACCATGGGGACTCCGCTTGTGTGTGGCGCCAGTTCAAAACGCAGCGTGGCGCCGGTGGTCGCGTGAGCGCGCACCAGAATGCGTTCACTGCCATCGGTGCGCGGCGTGCGTGCGGCGGTGAGATGGGTGATTCGCGGTGGCTCGGCACGCAATGGCGCTGCTTCTCGCAATGGAATGGTGCCAACGATGTCTGCGACGAATTCATCGGCGAGTGCGAGCGACGCCATCGCGGTGCCGTGTTCGCCCTGGGCGCGCAGTTCGGCGAACACCTGGCCGCTGGTTAAGAGGAAGCCGCCGAAGTTGCTGGCGCCGTGGCCGGCAGACCAGTACTCGCGCCCTTCGGCGTCGTGGATGCGCGCGCTGCCATTGACTGCATGCCGCCGCAGCAAGATGACGTTGAAGCTACTCTCGTCGAGTTCGTCTGTGATAAGCAGCGCATCAACCTGTAGAGCGGCGATGACCGCGGCGAGCGCGGTTGGGTTGCTGGTGAAGCGTTCGGGATCGCGCAGCCAGTCATGTTCGCTTAGCACGCGATCGACCCAGGCCAGCTCCGGCAGGCGATAGCCGCGGGCCTGCAGGCGACTGTGCAGCAGTTGGCGCGTGACATCCCGAAGCCCGGATGGCGCCGCGCCACGGATTGGCAGCACCGCGACGGTGCGCGGCGCGTCAACGCTTGCATTGACGCGGTAGTTCACACTGCCACAGGCGGCGAAGACCACCATCATGCCGGTGAGTGCCAGGCCCTCTCTCATGGCGTGACGACGGTGATGGTGCCGCGTTGTTCGCCTACGCCGAGCTTCGCCACGAACGGGAACGAGCCTTCATCGTGGAAGCAGATTGAGGCCACCGATCCCGGCGCCAGTGCGACGGAGCGCGCACCGTCGGGGTCAGGCGCAAATCCCATCACCGTCTCACAGTCGCCGCACGATGCCGCTTGGATCGTTACTTCCAGTGGTGCGGTGCCGCGATTGCGCCAAACAACCGTCGAGAATGCCGGGATCTGGACGCTGGCTGTAGGCAGGAGGTCGCGGTCGGTGACGGTAATCGTGGTCGTAACACGATGCCAATGAGCCGCTGCGCCGACAACTGTGGGTGGTGAGGCCGCGCAACTGCACAGAAGAAGAAGTGCGATCGGGATCAGGGCTCGAAGCGTCATAGGGTGCATGGCGACGGCGCGGGTCGACGGAACGGGTGCGTAGATACGAGCCGGATCGCCTTGGTTGCGCTGTCTTTCATTCCCTCGTCGCCACCGCCCTCATTCACCATTGCCATTGTTCGGTCGTTGACTCGCCTTCCGCTGTCATCGGATACTCGCGCTGCACTTCGCTCGTTCATTGAATGGAGAACCCCATGTCACACTTCCGAAGTCTGTCTCTGCTCGCGCTGGCGATGTTCGCCGGTTGCGACAGCAAGATCACGTCTGCCGTGGATACGGACCTGCAGCGACGGGTCGAAACCCTCGTCGACTGCTTCCCCAACCTGTATGCGCGCGCTGACGCCCTGCTGGCGATCGCCGATACGTGGCGGCAGGCGAACAGCCAGCCCATCCCGGACCCGACCGGCCTGACGTTCCAGGTCAACAGCGAAGCGGGTGGAACGGTCGTCAACGTCACCTACACGACCAGCGGCACGACCATCACCATGGCGATTCGCTTCTACAGCCCGACGGGCGCGCAGCAGACGCTGAGCCTGACCGGGTTCACGACGCTGAATGCGACGATCGACGAGGCCGCGAACCAGTTGCGCACCTCGTTCGGCGACACCGACAAGTTCATGGTGGGCGACTACTCGATCTCTGGCGGGGGCATCACCGCCACCGGCGAGGCCCTGACGGGAATCATTGGTGGCTCCACCAACCAGAATGAACTGGAAGAGCTGCGCACGACGGCGACCAGCAGCACCATCAGCGGCGGCCCGCCCGCGACGGAGCCGTCGACGATCACGGACAGTGGCCCGCCCAGCTGTGCGTTGACGTTCAACATCCCGGGACTGTTGCTCGACGAGACGCCGACGCAGGAGTACCCGATCGGCACCGTGACGCTGAGCGTTGCCGGGCCGAATGCCACCGTGACGGCCACGATCACGTTCGATGGCAGCAACACCGCCACGATCGTCGTCACGGACATCCCCGGCAGCTACGCGTTCAATCTCGACACCCGCACCCGCACCTTCGTCCCCTGATCACGCCCATGCGCATCTCTCTCGTTGTCGCCGCGGCGGTCCTCTCGACGTTGCCGGCGTGTTATCAGTTCGAAGTGACGGCCCAAGCGGGTTACGCCCAGATGGCCGTTGAAGGGGATCTCGGTTACGTCTCCGGCGCCAGCTCCGCTTCGATCAGCCAAGACGTCGAAAGCGCGTTCGGCCTCGGCGATGACCAAGGCACCCCGTACGGCCGCTTGATGATCGACACCGGGGTGCCGGTGCTGGCGGTGTCCGGGTTCATGTTGGAAGACGACGGCACCGGTGTGCTGCAAACGAACTTCGGCGACAGCCCTTTGTTGATTGCCGGCACGCCGGTCCGCAGTGACCTCGAGCTGATGAGTGCGAAGTTCTCATACGCCTTCGAGATCTCGCTCGGACCGGTCAGCCTCTCGCCAGGCATCGCCGTCGACTACATCGACCTCAGCCTTGAGGTTGCCGACCAGATCGGCATCGCGACCGAGACGGTCGAACTGAAGGCGCCGATTCCGCTCGCGTTCCTGCGCGGTGAAGTCGATCTCGGCCTCGTCAGCGCGGTGGTGGAGGTCGGCTACATGTCGATCGATGTGGAGGACGTCGAGACGTCGTTCCTCGACCTCGAAGCGCTGCTGATGATTCACCCGACCCCGCTGCTCAATCTCTTTGTCGGCTACCGCTCGCTCGAGCTCGACGCCGTGGGGTTGATCGACGGCGACGCCTTCGACACCGACTTGCAGATCAGCGGCTTCATGCTCGGCGGCGGCTTGCGCTTCTGAGTGCCCGCGCGAGGCCTCGGACTGCGGCGAAGTGCCTCAGGCGCCGAGGGAATGCCAGGGAAGAGCGCGCTGGTCACGTAACGATCGCGTTCTGCCGGGTGGCCAGCGGTTACCCGCGGCGGGCACGTTCCTACTGCTACCTCTGGGCCGCTGCGGTCCCTGCTCGTCCCTCCCTCCCAGTCGCGCACGTCACATGAATTCACGCCACTTCTTGGTTGGCCTCGGCCTCGTCGGCGCCTTGGTCGCTCAGTCACCGCTCAACACGATTCCCACGCCGATCCCGAACACGTGGTTCTTGTGGACTGGCTGCGTCACCCCGAACGTGTTCTTCAACCTCACCATCAACACCGCGGTGACGATCCAGGGCCTCGACGTCTCACTCGACAACCAAGCCGGGGTCGAGGGCACGATCGAGGTCTATGTCACCAATCCTGGCATCACGACCCACGTCGGTAGTGAAGGGAACGCCGCGGCGTGGACGCTGCGCGGTTCCGGACCCGTCACCACCTTGGGTCAGGTGCTGCCGGCTCGGGTCAGCCTGACGCCAGGCATCGTGTTGCAGCCAGGCACCTACGGCATTGCGGTCCGCTACGTCGGCGTGCGCGCCGAGTTCTTGCAGGGCACCGGCGCCAACCAGACCTTCAGCAACACCGAGATGACGCTGTCGGCGGGATCGGTGCAGGCATTGAGTTTCGCCTCGGGCGTGGCAACGCCCTTCATTTGGCTCGGCCGCATTCATTATTTGCCCGGCAACGTGACGCACGGCGCGAGTTCGAACACTCGCTACGGCAACGGCTGCAACCTCGCGAGCGGCTCGTTCTACCAGCGCTTCACGTGCTCGGGCCCGGCGGCGACGGCGTTGACGGGGCGTTCGATCAGTTTGGTGCCGACGAGCACCGGCTACGTGGTCATTCCCGGCAGCGGCGTCGCGTTCATTCCGCCGACGGCGGCCGCGGGCTCCCTGCCCGTGAACGATGACGGCGAGTCGATGGTGGCGCTCACCAACCCGCTGGCGTTCCCCGGCGGCACGACCCAACAGCTCTTCGTGCACAGCAATGGCTACATCTCGGTGGCCAGCAACCTGATCGTCACGCCCAACAACTTCACGCCGTTCGTTCCCGGCTTGCTGAACGCCACGGCGACGGCCTGGTGGTCATGGCATGACTACAACCCGGCCGAGGCTGGCAGCGGCACGATCAAGTTCGAAGAAGTCGGGCCGCTGGCGTTGGTGACGTGGGACAACGTCGAGAGTTGGCCAGCTTTGCAAGGCACGACGCCGGTCGTCAATCGCAGCACGCTGCAGTTCCAGTTCAACACGGCGACCGGCCAGGTCAACTACGTGTGGCAAGCGATCACGGCGCAGGGCACGTCGGTGGACGGCGATGAACACGTGATCGGATTCTCGCCCGGTGGTGCGTCGCCAGACGCAGGCCCAATCGACATCGCCACGCTCACCGCGGTCAGCTTGGTGGTGCCGGAAGTGAAGCCGCTCAAGCTTGAGGCCACGCCGAGTCCGTCCATCGGCAACACCGTCGTCTATTCGACGTCGAACGAAACGGGGCAGAACGTCGGTCTGTTCTTCTTCTGTGCGGCGTCATTGCCAGCGATCAGTTTGGCGCCGCTCGGCATGCCGGATTGTGCGGCGCATGTCGACATCAACTCGGGCGTTGGCAACTTGATCTCCAACCTCGGTCTGCCGGGCACCAGCATGCAGGTGTCGTTGCCGATCCCGTCGCAGGCGAGCCTCATCGGGTTGACGTTCTTCGGGCAATCGTTCTGGCTTGACCCGACCGCGAACGCGTTTGGCGCGACGGTGTCGAACGGCATGCGCACCACGATCGGCAATTTCTGAGCGAGGAACGCTCCGCGAGTCTCCGGTTCGCCTGAGACCCGCGTTGTCATCGGCAAGGATCCCTCGCGTGCGCGGCCTACCGCATTTGCCGCGTGCCGCCGCCGCCATCGATCGACACCCGACGAGTGATCTTGTTGGAGATCTCGTTACGAGACCGTGTGCGCGCCATCTAGACGATCTCCACGGAGTGAGCTAGGTTGTCTCGCTCCTCCCCACACCTTGCCGGGTCGTCCGCCGAGGTGCTTCTCTTGGATCGCTCAGTCCCAATGAAAATCTACTCGTCACTCGTCGGTGCAGTGCTGTGCGTCGCCGCTAGCGCGCAATCCCCGCTCAATGTCTACCCGATCGCGCCAGTTGGATATTTCGGCTGGAACACTCCACCCGCGATCCACACCAACTTGATGAACATTGCGGTGGCCTCGCAGATCACGCTGCAAGCGCTCGCGACGCCACTGCTCACGCCAGTCGGCCAAACGGGCACGCTCGAAATCTGGCTGACCAACCCCGGCATCACGACCTACGTCGGTAGCGAGACCATCGCCGCCAACTGGACGTTGGCTGCTTCGGGCTTGATCACGGGCAATGGCACGACGGGCTCGCTCGTCACGCTGTCCGCGACCTCCTGCCAGTCGATCGGTGGTGCGGGCCTCGTACTCAACCCGGGCTCCTCGGGTCTGATGCTGCGCTATGTCGGCATCACCCCGCTGCTCGTCGGTGTCGGTGTGCCTCAAACGTTCACCAACGCCGAGTTGACGGTCTCGGGTGGTGCGATTCAGTACACGCCCTTCACGGCACCGAACGCACCGGCGGCCCCCTACACCGCTTGGGCGTGGCGTGGCAGCTTCATCTACCAGCCCGGCGTGTTCCCGCACGCTTGCGCTGAGTCCGAGAAGTACGGCGCCGGTTGCTACACCGTGCTCGGTTCGGCCGCGCAAGAGTGGACGGACAGCACGCCAGGCGGCCCCGCGAACGCCTCCAGCATCGCACTGACCGGCAAGGCCCTGCAGTTCCTGCCCGTTGGTTCTGGCTACCTCATGCTGCCGGCGACCACGGCCTTTGTGCCACCGACGATCGCCGCGATCGCGCTGCCGGCCACCGACGATGGCGAAGCCACCGTCCCGCTGACCGTGCCGCTCAACTACTCGGGTGGCTCGACCAACACGCTGTTCGTGCACTCGAACGGCATCGTCTCGGTTGGCAGCAACAACACGATGCCTGGTGGCCTCAACTACGTGCCAGAAATCGCCACGATGCTGCAGGCGACGAACACGGCTTGGTACTCCTGGAAGGACTACAACCCGGCCGAAGTCGGCAGTGGCTTGATCGTCTACGAAGAAGTCGGCACGACGATGTACATCACGTTCAACGGTGTCGAGTCCTACCCGGCGCCCCTGCTCAACCCGAGCACGTTCCAGTTCCAGATCGATGAGCTCACCGGCGCGGTGACGATCGTTTGGCAGACGATGGAAGCAGCGGGCGGCACGGGCTTCCTGCAAGGCTCCGACCTGATCGTCGGTTACTCGCCAGGCGGCGCTTCGCCGAACCCCGGCCAGTTCAACATCACGACGTTGGCGTCGCTGTCGTTGACCTACCCCGAAGCGTTCCCGCTGACCCTCAACACGTCGAGCAAGCCGCTGATCGGCACGACCGTCAACCTCGACACCACGAACGAGACCGGGTTCAACCTCGGCATCAACTTCGTCAGTGTCGTGCAGGTCCCGGCCCCAGGCCTCGACCTCACCTTCCTGGGCCTGCCCGGCTGCGCCGCGCTGCTCGACATCAACGCCGGCGTCGGCAACGTCATCTCAAACCTGGGTCTCCCAGGCCTGAGCATGTCGGTGGCCTTCCCGCTGCCGAACAACCCCGCCTTCGCCGGCTTGGCGGTCTTCAGCCAGTCGGTCTGGCTTGACCCGACGGCGAACCCGTTTGGCGCCCGGACGTCGAACGCCGTCAAGATGACGCTCGGCAACTTCTAGTCGCCGCGTACTCGAGACTGCGAACGGCCGCCCCGCCATTTGGCGCGGGCGGCCGTTCGCGTTTTGGCATGCACCAATGTTTGACCGAAGAGCCCATGGGGTGGACATGTGCCGCCCGCGCAGTAGCTTCGCCCGGGAAGTCGGACGTTCGCTCTGGCTCGTCTCCCCTGTTTTGGAAGGAACCCATGCCCCTTCGCACCTCGTTGCTCGTCGTTTGCTTGGCGTCAGCCGCCACTGCCCAACTCAGTCTGCCCATTCTGCCCACGGGCAATGCCTACCTCTGGGGCCCGCCACCGGCGACCTCACAGGTCTTCTTCGACATGACCGTCAACACGACGATCACGCTGCAAGGCATCACCTACAACGGCTACACGCCAGTCGGCAACTCGGGTTCGATCGACATCTGGCTGACGAATCCAGGCACGACGACCTACGTCGGCAACGAATTGAACGCCGCGCTGTGGTCGCTCACGGCGAGCGGCCCGACGGTCTACCCCGCCACGCCTGCGGTGCCGTCGGCGTGCTTCACGACCGGCGCCACGCTGCAGCCTGGCACCTACGGCGTCGCGGTGCGCTACAACGGCGTTGGCCCGCTCTTCTACTTGGGCAACGGCACCAACCAGGCGTTCTCCAATGCTGAGCTGTCGGTCACCGCTGGTGCGACTCAGTACTCGGCCTTCACTGCCGGGGCGGCCACCCCCTACGTCTTCTCGGGCACGCTGTTCTATGGCTTGGGCGCGGTGCCACACAACTGTGCCACGAAGTCGGAATACGGCTCCGGTTGCTACTCGACCTCGGGTTCGTTCTGGCAGCGCTGGACGACGGCCGGTGCAACCGCCGCGGCACTGAACGGGCGCACGCTGACCTTGGCGAACACCGGTAGCGGCTATCTGGTCACGCCGGGCGTCGGTGTCACCTATGTCGCGCCAAGTGGCACGGCGACCTCCTTGCCAACGAGCAGCAACGGCGAAGCCGTCGTGCCGCTGCCGTCGCCATTGGTGCATCCAGGTGGCGTTGCCAACGCGCTCTACGTGAGCGTGAACGGGTTTGTCTCGGACGCTCCAAACGCAACGCCCCCGGGCTCCTTGAGCAACCTGCCGAACTCCGGCGGCCTGCTTAACTCGGCCGCGACGATGTGGGCGCTGGCGTGGCACGACTTCACGACGGCTGAGGTCGGCAGCGGTCTCATCAAGTACGAGCAAGTCGGCACACTCTTCCTCATCACTTGGCATGGCGTCGAGAGCTGGCCTGGCACCGTGCTCAATCCGTCGACGCTGCAGATCCAGTTTGATCTGGCCAACGGCAACGTCAACTACGTGTGGGTGACGATGGATGCCGTCGGCGGCAGCGCCTACTACGACTACACGTTGGTCGGGTTCTCGGTTGGCGGCGTCTCGCCAAAGGTCGCGGCGACGGACATCACGACGCTGACGTCGCTGGTGTTGACGGCGCCGGAAGTGCTGCCGGTCACGCTCGTCGCGTCGGCCCAACCAGTGCTCGGCACCAGTATCAACCTGACAACCTCGAACGAAGGCGTTCCTGGCCTCGGCGTCAACTTCCTCGGCACGGTCGCGATTCCAGCTCCCGGCTTTGACCTTGGCATTCTCGGCGCGCCAGGTTGTGCCGCGCTGATTGATCCGAACGCTGCGGTCGGCAACCTGATCTCCAACCTTGGGGCACCACTGCCGACCATGACCGTCGCGTTCCCGATCCCCTTGAATCCGGGCCTTGCTGGGCTCGTGATCGTGAGCCAATCGGTGTTCCTCGACGCCGCCGCGAATCCGTTCGGCCTCAAGTCGTCGAATGGCGTCTCGATGACGCTCGGCCTGTTCGGGCTGTAGGCACGCAGCCGTCGGCTTGACCGTTTCTTGACAGCTGCGGGTCGATGTCACCTAGCTTGGTGGCATCGACCCGCAGCGTTTTAGGCCTCGCACGAGCTTTCCCATCCTGCTGCTGCTGGCCGGTGGCGGGATTGTCGTGGTGCTCACCTACCTGGTGTGGCGTTCGGCCGAGATGGAGAACGCCCTGCGCGCCGCCGAACTGGAACGAGCGCACGCCTTGACCGAGAAGCTCCTGCAGCGGGCACCGACGTCGCGAGCCGCGTTTGCCGCCGTGCCGAGTGAACTGCGCGCGACTTTGGGCGTCGATGGCGCCATCGACGCCACCGACGTCGGTTGGGTGACGCAGCAGGGATCGCCGATCGACGAGGACCTCGTCGTCGACGACCGGATCGATCGCGCCACCCGCAGCGAGTTTGTCGACCAGGACGCGGCAGCCGCACAAGGCGCGTTCACCGAACTGCTCGCCGTGCCGTTGCTGACCGCCGTGCGCCTGCGTGCGCTCGTCGCCGCGGCGTGGCAATCAAAGCGGGCGGGCCTGACGGAGCGCGTGGTTGCTCTGCGTCGCGAACTCGACGCACAGCTCGTGGCGCTGAGCCCGGCGGATCTCGGTCGGCCGGCCGTCGCCCAGGTGGTCGCTGCGGCCATGCGCCTCGCTGCGGCTGGGAAGCCGCCGGTCTGGGCCGACACGCTCGTGCCGTTCTTGCCACCGGACCTGTTCGCCAGCTTGCCCGGGGCCGCGCCGTGGCAGCCTGCGCACGACACGTTGCGGCGCCGACGCGCCTTGCTCTCGACGATTGCAGAAGCATGGAAGGCACAGCCGCGAGCGACCGATGCCGGGCTCCTCGCCGTCGACCCGACTCGGCTGTTGTGGTGGTTGCCGGGCAACGGCGGCGGCCACGACGTCGCCTTGCTTACGCCCGTAGAATGGTGCGAGTGCGTGCAGCGAGCTGGCCACGAAGGGGCGTTACCGGAAGTACCGAGTCCTTTTGGTCTGCTGCCGGCGACCGCGACGTCGGTCGAGTTTGCGGGCGTTCCCGGCATCCGCGGCATCGCCAACGTGCGCACGACGTGGAGCGAGCCCCTGTGGATGCGGCCCACGCTGACGGCGGGCCTGCTCGCGCTGTTGGGGCTTGCAGTGACTCTGGCGGTCGTCCTGCAGTTGCGTGCCGCCCGTCGCGAGGTGCAAGCCGTGCGCACGCAGTCGGAGTTTCTGACGACGGTGACGCATGAACTCAAGACGCCGCTCGCCGCCATCCGCTTGCTCGGTGAGATGCTGGTCGATGGCCGGGCGCGCGGTCGCGAAGCCGACTACTACCGCATGCTCGCTGGCGAAGCTGGCCGACTGTCGATGCTGATCGAGAACGTGCTCGACCTTGGCCGTCTCGAACGCGGCGAACGTGCGTACGACTTGCGCGCCGTCGATGTGGGTGAAGTTCTCGGTGAGACGCTCGCGATGTTTGCGCCGCTTGCCGAACGCGACGGCGCCAAGGTCGTGTGGGATGACTTGCTTGGCAGCGTCGCCGTGCACGTCGATCGCGGGGCGCTGGTGCAGGCGCTGATCGCGGTGCTCGACAACGCGCGCAAGTACGCGGCGGTTGGCGCGCGCATTGACGTGGTCACGCGTCGCCACGACGACCAGGTGGCGATCGACGTGCGCGACCACGGGCCTGGCGTGCCGCCCCTCGAACGCGAACGCATCTTCGAACGGTTTGTGCGCGGCAGCGCGCATGCGCACGGCAGCACGCCCGGCGTCGGCATCGGTCTCTACCTGGCGCGGTCGATCGTTCGCCGCCTGGCTGGCGACCTTGTTTGCACCGACCCCGTGGATGGCGGCCCGGGCGCCTGCTTCACGTTCCTCTTGCCTACGGAGACCTGCGCATGAGCTTTCGGGTCTTGCTGGTCGAGGACGACCGCACGCTGCGCATTGGCCTGACCGATGCGCTGGCGAGCGAAGGGCACACGGTGGTGGCCGCGGCCGATGGCCACGAGGCCCGCGCGCAGCTGCGTGAGCAGCGCTACGACTTGGTCGTGCTCGACGTCATGCTGCCCGGCCCCAGCGGCCTCGAGTTGCTGCGCGAACTGCGCGCCCGCGATGGCGACACGCCGGTGCTGCTGCTGACGGCGCGCGGTGAAGAGGGCGACAAAGTGCTCGGCCTCGAGCTTGGCGCCGATGACTACGTCACCAAACCGTTCTCGCTGCGCGAACTGTTGGCGCGCGTGAAGGCGATGCTGCGTCGGCGAGAACGCCCCGAGGCGGCGCTGGTGGAGCAGTTCTCGCTCGGCGAGGCGCGCATCGACTTGGCGGCGTTCACCATCGTGCGCGGCGGTAGCTCGCTGACGTTGTCGCCAAAGGAAGCCGGCATGCTGCGACTGTTGCGGCAACGCAGTGGTCGCGCCGTGGCGCGGGCAGAGTTTCTGCGCGAAGTGTGGGGTGGCGTGCCGTTCGTCGGCGATCGCACCATCGACACGCACATGCTCAACCTGCGCCAGAAGGTCGAGGACGACCACAAGCACCCACGCTTCTTGCTGACGGTGCACGGCGTCGGCTACCGGCTCGTCGAACCGCTGGCACCTTGACCGTTGCTTGACACCGAACTGATTGCAACCGGACCGGACCGTGGCGCGCGCCAGGTCTCATCAGCACCATGAAAACGATTCCACTCGTGTTGACGTTCCTCGCGTGCGCGTCGCTGGCTGGGGCGCAGGACAAGTCGGACCAGAAGAAGACGACGCCGAGCCAAGAGCTCGCCGCGATCGTCGCGGTCGAGGAACAGGAACGCGATCTCGCCAAGGCCGAGACGCTGTATCGCGAAGCCCTCGCGGGCAAGGCGCTGTCCGACGATGCGCGGCAACTTGCCAACATGCGGCTTGCGAAGTTGCTGCAGCGGCTTGGTCGTGGCGACGAAGCGGTGCCGTTCACGAACGCGGCGGCGGCGTTGGGCAAGAACAGCCTCGCGGGGTTCGACGACGTTACCCAGGGCGCCAAGCAAGACGTCGAACGGGAGCAGGCGCTGCGCGAGAAGGCGCGGGAGCTGGTCAAGCAGGTCGTTGCCGACGCCGGCACCAAAGGCAACCAGACCAATGTGGCGTTCGGTGGCTTGTTTGGCATCGACGAGCGCGTGGCCGAGCAACTGCTTTGGATCGGGCAAGCCGCCGTCCCCGAGGTGATCGCTGTGCTGCAAGCCGTGCCCACAGCAGACTCCTACAACCCGGCAGTCGTGCGCAGCCTCGCGGCGTTCTTGTGGCGCGTTGGCGGTGCGAAGGCGGAGGAGTTCGTGCGCAAGGCAAAGGATCAGGAGCGTCTCCGCTTCATGCTGGCAGAAGCCGCGTGCGCCCTTGAGCGCCCCGAGATGCTGGCGGTAGCGGCGCAGTTCCTGCCGATTGCGGAGCCCGGCCTGAGCGATGCCTTGCTCGATGGGTACTTGTGGGGGAAGCCGTTGCGCAGACGCTTCGAGGCAGCCCTGCTGATCGACGTGCTCGGGCAAGGTTCGGTCGAACAGCGCAAGTGGCTGCTGACGTGGGCGGGCTCGAGCACCGTGAGCGACGACATGCTGCCGAAATTGTTGGCTGTCGTGAGCGCGGCCTTGGCGAGCACGGAGCCCTCCCTCGGCACGGCGGCGCAGAAGCTGCTGATGTCGGCGGCATACATCCAGAACTCGATCGAAGGCACGGAACTGCTGCTGGAGTGGCTGCCGAGTCCCTTGCTCGGCGGCGGCGCGCCGGGACATCCAGGTTCGTTGCGCACGCTCGCGGCCGCGGACGCGGCGCGGCTGCTGCCAAAGCTCGATGCCTGCATCCGGGGGCTTGGGCCCGTTCGCGAGAAGGACGGGCGGGCTCAGTGGGTGGCCGGTCGAATCCATGAAGTCGCACAGCCGCTCGACGCCAGTGTGGTGCCGACGCTGCTGCGCTGGATAGACCTCGGCTACGACGCGTGGCAGGCGTGCACGGGCAAGGTGACGATGGCCAACGCGGCCGAAGTGTTCGCGCGGTTCGATCGCGTGCAAGACACGCAGAAGCAACGGTTCTTGGAAATGCTCGCGCAGACCGACTTGCCCGCCGATCTGTTTCCGAGCTTGTTGGCGAAGGCCACGGAGATGGAGGCGCAGAAGCGGGGCAACCTGCGCGCGTTCGCCGAACCCATGGCGCGCACGGGCAATCCCGCCGCGGCGGGCTTCATCTGGGTCGGCTGGCAGCAGGCTAGCGACAAGGACGCATGGGCCGTCAATGCGCTGGTCGAACTCGGGCGTCGTACGCAGGACGAGAGGGTTCGCTCGGTGATGCGTAGCATGGCTGCTGGGGTCAAGGGCGAGTGGCAGTCGACGCTCTTGCTGGCCCTCCTGTCGATGCATGACGGGGGCGGGATCGCGTTGTTGCCGCAGGACATCGAGTCACAGGCCGCCGTCGCCCACCCGTACGCGAGCCGGAACGAGCAGCCATTGCCCACTACGCCACTCGAGTACCTGCTTCACGACCAGCCGAACCCACCCCATGGCTTCTCCGAAGATGAGCAGATTGCATTCGTGAGTGGCGCCGGTGCATGGCAGGGCCAAACGTGTGCAAGCCAACGCATCCAGCCGCGTCGAGTCGCCACGCGGGTGGTTATGGCCTTGGCCGAGCACTCCGATCGGCCGTGGGGCAGCGGTGGGTTTCGTTGGCAAGCGATCGCGGCGGGTCGCATCAGCGAGGAAGCGGTCGACGGCCCGCTGCATCGCTGGTTGGCCGAGACCCTGCGGCGCGAGGATGCGTCGAAGTGGGTGTTCACGCACTTGGATGCAAAGGAACTGCTGCGCATCCGGCCGCAGTTGGACGCGATGCTCGTTAGCGACGATGAGGAGCGGGCGCTGGCCGCGTTCACGGCGTTGGCGCGCAATGATCTTCCCCTCGATCTCGCACAGTTGGTGCGCAGCAGGCATGCGGAGGTCGCGAGCCGGGCTTTGAATCTCTCGCTGGATCGTGGCGTGCTCTCGATCGAGGACGCCATCGCTGCCATCACCGAGAAACCCCTCTTTCGCGATTTGATGGCCCAGTACCTCGGGGCCAAGGTCGCGGTCGATGCCGTTCCGATCTTGCTCACGTTGCTGAAGGACTCGGATACCCACATTCGCCAGTGTGCGACCGAAGCCCTGACCAAGATTCGCTTCTACCACGAGCAACAAGCGCACTGGGACCGGGTGTTGAAGGGCCTCGACGCCTCACCAGCCTCGGCCGTCGAGAAGCTGCTGCTGCAGGCCAAACCAGGCGCCCAGAAGGAACAGCGTCTGCTCGCGATCACTTCGCTCGGCACGCTTGGGGTTCCTGAGGCGCTGCCGTTCCTGATCGAGTGGACGCAAGACACCGACGCCTCGATTGCCAAAGCCGCGAAGGACGCGATCACCCAGATCCACCTCACGCCCCGCAAGTAGTCGGCGCGGTCCAAGGGAGAGGCGTCCTCAGCGAGTTGGCCGCCAGCGTTCCAAGCTGACTCACCACGGGCGCGAGCGCGATCCTCGCGCAGGGTGCAGTCGTGTGGCAAGATCCGCCGCTCCGCGACAAGCCAACCTATGCCGGTGTTCCTTCAGCAACTCACCCTGAAAGGCTTCCTGTCCTTCGGTCGCGCCTCGGTGGTCTTGCTGCGGCCCTTGAACGTAGTCATCGGTCCGAATGGCTCGGGCAAGTCGAACCTCGTGGAAGCCTTGTCGGTGCTACGCGCGGTGCCCAAAGACCTGCCGTTGCCAATTCGCCAAGGTGGTGGCGTCACCGATTGGCTGTGGCGCGATGCGTCGGAGCAGCCAGCCAGTCGGGCGGAGATCGAGGTGGTCGTCGCCGCAGGGCTCGTGGCAGTGCCGCCGGGTGGTTCCGCTGTTCGCTACCAACTCGCGTTTGGCGCGCAGGGCGACTCCTTCGTCGTGCTGGACGAACGCATCGAGAATGAGCATCCGACATCGGGTGCCCCCAAGCCCTACTTCTATTTCGGCTACGAGAACGGGCGCCCGATGCTCAATGTCAAGAACGAGCGCCGCGAGTTGCGCCGTGAGGACATCGATCCTACGCAGTCGATTCTCTCCCAGCGGCGCGATCCGGACACCTACCCGGAACTGACGCGCCTCGCCAACTTGCTCGGCCGCATCGTCATCTATCGGAATTGGCAGTTTGGTCCCGATTCGTCACTTCGCCTCAGTTGCGCGCCAGACGTGCGCACCGACGTGCTCACGGAGAGTTTCGACAACCTGCCTGCGCGCATCGCCGTGTTGAAGCGAACTCCGGCAGTGAAGAAGCGACTGATCGAACTGCTGAGTGAAGTGGCCGCAGGCTTTGATGATGTTGAGGTAGTGCCAGAGGGTGGCCAGTTGCAGCTGTACCTGAGCGAGCGCGGCCGCATGATGCCCGCGCGGCGACTGTCCGACGGCACCCTGCGGTTCTTGTGCCTCTTGGCCATCCTGTTGGACCCGACGCCGCCGCCCCTGGTGGTGATCGAAGAGCCTGAGCTCGGCCTGCATCCCGATCTGCTTCCGACCGTGCGTGACTTGCTGGTGGACGCCAGCACGCGATGCCAGCTCTTGGTGACGACACATTCCACTCAGCTTGTCGATGCGATGACGATGCATGCGGATTCGGTCTTGATCAGCGAGAAGCGCGATGGCTCAACGAACTTGTTCCCTCTTGACCAAGCGAACGTTGAGAAATGGCGCGAGCATGGCAGCCTCGGCAATCTGTGGATGAGTGGCCACCTTGGAGGCACGAGGTGGTGAGTCATTCCGTCCAGAAGTTGTTTGTCGAGGGTGGTGGCGACAACGACGCGCTGCGCACTGAGTGTCGAAGAGCCTTTACGAAGTTGATGGAGCGAGCCGGGTTGTCAGGCAGGAAGCCGCGTGTTGTTGCCTGTGGCGGGCGGCAGCGTGCCTATGACCAGTTCTGTGTTGCCTTGGACCATTCGCAGGCTGGCGATCTCGCGTTGCTTCTCGTGGATGCGGAAGCACCGGTGGTGTCGGCATCGCCGTGGGAGCACGTGCGTAGTCGGCCAGGCGATGGATGGAAAAGGCCGCCGTTGGCAGGCGACGAGCACTTGCACCTGATGGTGCAGTGCATGGAGTCGTGGTTGCTTGCGGATCGCAGCGCGCTTCGCTCCTTCTTCGGGAACGGCTTGCAGGACAATGCCCTGCCGGTGCCGACGGCTATCGAAAGCATGCCAACCACCGAGGCTTTGGCCAAGCTGCAGCACGCCTCGCAGCCGTGCAAGACCAAGGGCAAGTACGACAAAGCTGCTCACTCGTTCCTGCTACTCGAGT
This sequence comes from Planctomycetota bacterium, assembly GCA_947444055.1. Taxonomy (GTDB): domain Bacteria; phylum Planctomycetota; class UBA1135; order UBA1135; family UBA2386; genus UBA2386. Next base: position 37,588 of record CANEYR010000007.1, on the reverse strand, counting down.
TGGTAGACCCAACCGCGCTGCGTGCTGCAAGCCCGTGGGCGGATCGGTTCTTCAAGGCGCTTGAGTCCATGCTCGCCTGAGCATTCGGAAGGGCCTTGTGCGGCAAGTTGAGGGGTTGACGTGCCGAATTGCCGCGGGCTCGTATCATCCGCGCCCCCGATGGACGTACGCATGCGCTGGCTCACGCTTCTCTCTCTGTTCTTGGCGTTCCTCGCCCGCTTGCCGGCGCAGGACGGCACGCTCACTCTCGCCGCCGCGTTCGAACCGCCGACTGCGAAGGCTGGCGACAAGGTGGTGTTGGTGCTGACCGCGACTGTCACCGAAGGCTGGCATGCCTACGGCACGCTCGAGAAGCAGAATACGCCGGTGGGCCTCGCGCGCGACAACATCAAGGCGGCTGGCTTAGAGATCGACGGCGAGCCGGTGATCCCGCCTGGCATGCGCAAGACGGTGCCGTTCGAGTCGTTCCCGCTGCCGAACCTGTTCACCGTGAGGCAGGCGATGAAGGTGCCGACGGCGATGGCCGACGGCAACGTCGTGGTCACGGGCGTGCTCGATTTTGCCATCTGTAACGAGACCGGTTGCCTGCCGCCGGACCAGGCGGCGTTCACAGCGACGCTCGTGGTCGGCGCAGGCGCGGCGATGCCGACGACCACGAAGCCTGGCCTGCAGCTCGTGCCCGACGAGAAGGTCACGATCGCCGCGCGCTTTGAGCCAGCGACGGTGCGCGCCGGCGAAGTTTCGATGCTCGTGCTGACCGTCACCGTGCACGCCAAGGAGTACCACGCCTATGGCGCGCTCGAGACGACGAACAAGCCCGTGCGGCTCGAGCCGACGAGCGTCGACGCTGGCGTGCTCGAACTGGTTGGCGAGGCGCAGGTGCCGCCCGGGGAGAAGAAGATGCTGGGCCGCATCGAGCAGTACCCGCTGCCGCACGTGTTTGAAGTGAAGCAATGGATGCGAGCGCCTGCAGGCACCAAGCCGGTGGCCATCGACGTCTCGGGTGCACTCGACTACCAGATCTGCACCGAGACGTTCTGTGACGAGCAGACCACGATCGACTTCGACGCGAAGCTCGTGGTCGAGGCGGGTGAGGCGCGCGCCGAGGCCACCAAACCACCGGCCTCCAACTCCGAGGACGACGACAATCCATTCGGCGGCAGCTGGTGGGCACTGATCCTCGCGTGCATCGGCGGCGGCTTGTTCGCCCTGGCGATGCCGTGCACCTACCCGATGATCCCGATCACCTTCAGCTTCTTCACGAAGCAGGCTGAGAAACGGGGCGGCAACGTGATGTCGCTCGCGATCGTCTATGGGCTCGGCATCGTGCTGATGTTCACGCTGGTGGGGGCTGTGCTGTCGGAGGTGATCATCGACGTCGTCAACCATTGGGCCACCAACGTCGTCATTGGGGCGATGTTCGTGTTCTTCGCGTTCGTGCTGTTTGGCTGGATCAATCTGAGTCCGCCGCGGTTCATCCAAGACTTCGCTGGCAAGGCGAGCACGACCGGCGGCTATCTCGGCGTGTTCTTCATGGGCGCCACGTTGGTGATCACGTCGTTCACCTGCACGGCGCCGATCGTCGGTTCGCTGCTCGCGAACGTGGCCCAGTTTGGCACGGTGCGCGTCGCGATCGGCATGGCGATCTTCGGCGCCACCATGGCGGCGCCGTTCGTCGTGTTATCGCTGATGCCCGGCAGGGTGAAGGTGATGCCCCGTTCGGGCGAGTGGATGGAGACGCTGAAGATCTCGCTGGGCTACGTCGAACTCGCGGCGGCACTGAAGTTCGTATCGATGGTCGACTTCGCGTTTGGCTGGAAGGCGTTGCCGCGCGAACTGTTCTTGCTGCTGTGGGTGGCGATCTTCGGCATGTGGGCGCTGTTCTTGTTCGGCATCCTGCGCAAGGCGGGCTCGGCGAACGAAGGCGTCGGGGCCGGACGCATGGCGAGTGGCATGTTCGTGACGCTGCTGGCGACGTACTTCTTGTTCGGCGCGATCGGCAACAAGCTCGACAAGGTGATGACGAGCTTCATTCCGAACTACAGCAACTCGCTGATGTCGAGTGCGGGTGGCAAGGGCGCCAAGAAGCACCTCGGCGACCACAGTTTGATCTACGACAACCCGGTGCAGGCGATGCAGGTCGCGAAGGCCGAGGACAAGCTGCTGCTCTACAACTTCACCGGCTTCAATTGAGGCACGTGTCGCATCATGGAAGGCGATGTCTTCCCGAGTCCGGCGGTCGCCGCGCTCATGAAACAGTTTGTGGTGGAGAGTCGGCAGCACACCGACACGAAGAACACCCTGACCGACGAGCAGTTCGCCACCAATCGTCAGTACCAGGCTGACATCGCCGGCTCGAAGGCCAATCCGCTGTTCGTCATGGTCGACCCGAAGTCCGGCAAAGAGATCGACCGGTTCAAACTGAGCGGCGGCTTCACCGAGTGGGAAGGCAAGTGGAAGACGTTCCTCGAGCGCGTGGTGAAGACCAGCGGCCGCCGCTGATCACTTCACAGCTGATCACTTCACTGCCGGGTAGTAGCGGTTGACCTCGACCGCCCAGGTCATCGCCTTCTTCCAGACGACCTTGTGGTCCTTGTCGAACTCACGAACGCACGTGTTCTCAGCGACGAGCGTGTTGCCGTTGGGCAGGCGATCGGCATCGCTCGGCGACGACAGGCCTTTCAGCTCCCACACGATGATGCCCTTGGGGTCGATTTCGAGCACCTGGCCCTTGTTGCGGAGCGTGATCAGCGTGTTGCCATTCTCAAGACGGTCGGCGTCGTGCGCGTTCGGGCAATCGAGTGCTTCCCAGACCATCTTGCCCTTGGCGTCGATTTCGAGAACGCGATCCTTCAGCACGTCGCAGATCAGCGTGTTGCCGTTGGCTAGGCGATCGGCGTCGAAGGGACGGATGTCCTTGTCGAACGACCACACGACCTCACCCTTCTTGTTCACCTCGATGACGCGGCCGGCAAAGGTGTCAGCGATCAGGGTGTTGCCGTTGGCGAGGCGGTCGGCGTCGTATGGATTCTTGAGACCCTCGAACACCCAGACCTGCTGGCCGCGGGCGTCGAGTTCTTGCACGCGGCTGACTGAGAACTCCGTCACCAGCAGGTTGCCGTTAGCCACCAGCTCGACATCCCAGGCACCGAACACTTCGTCGATGCGGCGCACTTCCTTGTCGTTCTCGTCGATCGCGACGAGGCAGTTGTCTGAGTAGTCGGCGATCCACGTCACCCAGGTCTTTGGCCGCGGCGCGGGCTTGGCATCGGGCACGGCCGGTGGCGGGGTCGGGGTCGGGGTTGGGACCGGCTGCGGATCCTGTGGCACGGCGGCGACGGCGCGTTGGTCCGCACCTCGCGTCCACGCCACACCCGTGACGACACCGAGGCCAATCACCAAGGCCGCAGCGAACAACCATTGCGACTGCTGTCCCATCGCGGCGAGCGAAGGCGTTCGCGCCGGGCGGGCGAACCGATGCGCCGTCAGAATGCGCGCCGACAGTGAGGCATCGGGGCCAACTCCGGCGAGTTCGTGCAGGCACGCATCGAGTTGCAGGTCGTCGGCGCGGTCGCGAGGAGAGGGAGCGTGGTTGGGGTTCATCGTGGTCTGCGTTCCATGCAATGGCGCAGCAGTTGTCGCGTGCGCTGCAACAGGGTCTTCAAGCCGTTTGGTTCGAGGTCGAGTGTGCGCGCCGCGGTGCTGCGGGCGATGGCGGTGTCGGCGGCGAGGCCGTAGCAGAGTTCAATCGCGGCGCGGGCGCGTCCCGACAGTTGGCCTATGCACACCCGCAGTGAAGCGAGCAGGCCGTCGCCGTCGTCGCGATCGCAATCGCGCGCCCACAGGGCGTCGACCACGTCCGCGAGTTCGATGGCGGCACGGTGGTCGCGCCGCAGCCGCAAGAACAGGAAGCGCGCCGTGCGCCGCAGGAACGTCGAAGTCGCCGCTGGATCGAGGCGCGCCGCGTTCTTCTGTAGGGCGATGACGAAAGCCTCCTGCGCCAAGTCGTCCGCTTCGTGGGCGCTGGCGCCGTGCATGCGCAGGTAGCGCCAAACCCCCAGCAAGTGGCGCTCGATCAGCGCGTCGGCAGCAACCGGCTCCAGCGTCGGGCTGGTCGGTGCTGCCAAGGGGGGCGATGCGGACATGCCATTCAGTGCCACGATGGCCGGAAGGCTATTCAGAAAACTGTCTGCCGGGGCGTTGGCCTTGACTCAGTTGATCTCGCGCGCGGCTGGCTTGGGCTTCGGCTTCGGCTTGGCAGCTGGTGTTGGCGCTGGGGTAGGGGTCGGCACCGGCATCGGTTGCGCCGCGGTTGCTGGGGCTGGCACGGTGGCTGGGCACTCCGGGCAGGCCGGGCATGCCGCAGTCGGTGCGGTGGCGGCGGCTGTGGCCGAACAGCAAGCGGGGGCGTCGGCCGGCGCGGGGGCGTCCTTAGCGTTGGCCGCCGAGACCGAAGCCGGCTTGCTCAGGATGGCGCGGCGCGGCGGCGCACAGCGACCACCGTCCGATGAGGCCCGCTGCAGAGCGGCGGCTAGGCGGGTCTGGCTGCGCGCGACACTGGTGCGCACTGCCTTCGGCGTCTCGGCGTTGAGCGCCTGCACCGCGGCCTCCAGTTCGGCATGGGCCTTCTGCAGCTCTTGGTGGATGGCTTCGCGAACGTGCCCGTGCTGCTCGCTCTGACGGGCAGCGTCCTGTTCGACACGGGCTTTGGCGCGTTCCACGTCGCGGTTGGCGCGTTCCATCTCCCGCTGCATCTGTTCTTGTTCGCGCTGCTGTTGCTGCTGTTGCCGTTCGTGCTCGCGCCGTTCGCTCTGCTGCTCCCGCTCGTGGGTGCTGTTGGCCTAGCCGAGGGCGCGCCGCAGCTGCTGCAGTTCGCGCTTGGCTTGCGCCAGTTCGCCTTCCGCCGATTCGATGCGGGCGCACGCGCGTTCGATCGTTTCGATGGCGTTGTCGGGAACGGCGGGAACGGATTGGGCAGGAAGGGCGAACGCGCTGGTCGCAGCGATGAGGACGCCAGCGAGGAACGAACGTGCAAACATGGGAGGCCTCCGGGGAGGGGCTGTGGGGAACTGGCAACGGGACGACGCGCCCCGCAGCGGGACGACGGTAAGCAATCGCCTGCCGACTATTCGGAAATGGGCAGCATTCCTCGGCGGGGCGACGCCACGCGTTGCGCACGTCGGCGACGCCCGTAGAGTTCGCCGCGAAATGCCCTTCCTCGTCGCCGTCGTGCTCGTCGTCGCGGTGCACATGCTGACGGCGATCGACGCCTGGACGGGGGTTGGGCTGCTGGCGGATGACCACCAAATGGTCGGCGGCGCCATTCTGCGCCATCGCGGCGACTGGACGCTCGCCAGCGCGTTTTTCCCCACGCCGGTGGCGGACGCGGGGGTAGCGCTCTACCGACCCTTCATCGACTTGCTGTTTTGGCTGGAGCAACCGCTCTTCGGCATCGACGCGTGCGGCTACCACGTCGTCAACTCGGGCATGCACTGCGGCACGGCGCTGCTGTGGTTCCTGTTGGTGCGACGATGGACAGGATCGCTGCTGGCGGCGCTGGCCGGAGCGCTCTTGTTCGTGGGCTGGCCCGGCCACAGTGAAGCGACGCATTGGATCGCGGCGCGAGTGAATGTGCAGTCGACGTTCCTCTTGAGTCTCGCCCTGCTGCTGCACGACGCAGGCCTCCGGCAGGTGGCCGCCAGTCGTTGGTGGCGCCTTGGCGCCGCGGCGGCGTTGGCGATGGTCGCGATCGGTAGCAAGGAATCGGCGGTGTTCGTCGTGCCTCTGGCCGCACTGGTGTCCTGCTCGGCTGTGTCATGGCGGCAACGCATCACCACCATGCTGCCGATGCTCGTCGCGACCTTCGCTTGGTTGGCTTGGCGCGCGCATTGCCTTGGCACCTGGGGATCGGGTGTGCACTACGGCTGGAAGGCGCATCGGGTAGGCGCCAAGACGTGTGCGGATTGGCTGCAGGTGTTGCTGGCACCGGCGCACGATGGCTACATGCCGATCGGCGTGTCGTGGGCAATGATCGTGGCGCACACCGCGATGTTGGTCGTCGCCATGGCGTCGTGGCGCCGCGCTGGCGCGCGCCTAGCCGCCGCCGTTGCCGCGACCCTGCTGCTGCTCGGCTACATCGCCGGTGTGGGCTTGGAGTCCATGCATTTGCCGTCGCTGGAGAACGTGCGTTACACCTATGAACCGGCGCTCGGCTTGTGTGTGTTACTTGGGCTTGGAGTGGCGGCGTTGCCGCGCCGCGCGCAATGGCCGACGTTGCTGATCCTGGTTGGGTTGCATGCCGTCGGGCTCGACGCCAATCGACAGTCGTGGCTGCGCGTTGCCGCGGTGTATGCGCGTACGCACAGCGATGTGCTCGACATCGCGCGCGCCACCCAGCAGCCCCTTCGTGTGATCGATGCACCGGGCGTTCACGATGGCGCGTTCGGCTACTTGAACGGCGTCACGGAGTTCTACTTCTGGTCGCAAACGGCGCCGCCTGGCACCAACCTGCGAGGCATGGTGTCGAGCACGCAAGAGTGGCCGGCGGTTCTGAAGGAACTCGCGGCCTTGGCAGCGAACCCGACGACGGCGCCGGGCCCGAAGCCTTTCGTCGTGCAGTGGCACGACGGCGCGCTGACACCACTGACGATGCAGGGGCAGTGGCCGCAACAGCCGTGGCCGGGCGTCACGATCGCGTATGCCCGCATCGCCCGCGAGCGACCGTTCGTGGGCACGCAGTTGCCAGTGCAGGTGTTGGTGCAGACTTCGCAAGAGCTGCGCATGCGCGTTGCCGTTAATGACGGCAGTCGCAGTTGGCTCGGTGAAGTGACGCAGATCGCGCCCGGGGCGATGGCCATGCCACACCAAGTGACTGTGTGGTTGCCATCTTCACTTGCAGTCGACGTGCCGATCACCCTCGGGTTGGTGCTGGAGCAAGGTGGCCAAACTGCCACGCTGCCGCTCGGCGTGGCCGTTCCTGCGGCGCGTTGACGCTGCCTCGTAGCAGGGTTAGGTGTTGCGCCGTGGCGGCGCCCGAAGGCTCACCTGCTTTGCGGCATGTGCTACCGTTCGGGGCCTGCCCAGGGATGGACATGACGAGAGCCGCGCCAACGAATAGCCCCGCCGCCGCATGGCATGGCCGCTTGCGTGCCAGTGGTTACGTCAGCTGGCGTCGTTGCGCCTTGCTCGCCACGTTGCTCTGGGCCGCGGTGCTGTGGTTCTGCGTGCCGCACGGCATCGGCACTTCCTGGCGCGAGTGCGACACCCAAGCGATTGCGCGCAACTTCTGCCTCGATGGCTTCGACCCGATGCGACCGCGCGTCGATTGGCGTGGCGACACCGATGGCGCCGTCGAATGCGAGTTCCCGCTGTACGAGTTGGCCATCGGTGCGGTGATCGCGGTCCTGGGTGATGTGGAATGGCCGGGACGGTTGTTGTCGCTCGCTTCGATGGTGGTGGGGGCGTTGGCGCTGCATCGATTGCTGGAACGGCGGGCCGGGCCTGAGTCAGCCGTCGCGGGCTTGGTCGTGTTCCTGGGCGCAGGCAGTCCCATCTTGTTGGCGGTGCGAGTCATGCCGGATGCGACGAGCTTCGCCGCCGGCATGCTCGGCTTGCTGGTGTTTGAGCACTACCTGCGAACAGGACGCGGCAAGCTGCTCTGGCTGGCCACGGCCTTGGTGGCGTTGTCCGGCTTGCAGAAGCCGCTGGCGCTGCAACTTGGAACGTGATGTTCGGGTGGGCGCTTGCCTGGGCGCCCGCGCGCTTGCGCGAGCCACGCTTGTGGACCGCGTTCGCAGTCATCGTGGTGGTGGTCGGCGCCTGGTTGCAGCACGGCCAGTCGATCTACGCGGAGACGGGACTGTCGTTCGGTGTCGTCAGTGGTGGTGACACCAAGTTCCCCGACGTCGCGCACCTGCTTGCCGCCGAGTCGTGGCAGAAGATGGCGATCGTCTCGGTGGCGTTTGGATTCTCCGTCTTCGGCGCCATCGCCTTGCTGGTGGCCGCGTGGCGGCGTCGGCTCGACTTGGCGGACGCGTCGTTGCTGTTCGCTGTGGCACTGGGTTTGTTCGTCTCGTTTCGCTACAGCCATGATGCTGGGCTTGGCCCGCACTACCACGTGTTCGCTGCCGCCGCGGGCGCTTGGTGTGTGGCGCGGGCGTGGCCGGTCGCGGCACCGCGCACGCTGTGGGCCGTTCTGCTGATTGCCGTCGCGGCGCAGAGTGCGTGGCGCTTGCACGACGAACGCGGTGTGCGCAACGTCGTCAACGCATCCCCGACGATGGGTGCTGCGGCGGTCGTGCGCGCCACGTCTTCGCCCGACGCGCTGCTGATCGTGCGTTCCGACAAGCCGCGGCGCGATGCGGCTTGGGGGCGCGGCAACAACTTCGAGGATCCACGTCTCTTCTACCAAGCGAAGCGTCGGGGCTACGTGCTACCGGTGGAACAGTTCGACGTGGCGTCGCTGGTGGCGTTGCGTGACCGGGGGGCTGTGTTCGTATTCGATTCGGTGCCTGCCACCACGTCGCCGGCGACGGCGGCTTGGCTCGCGGCCAACGGCAACCTCGTCTTCGATCAGGGCGGCGTGCACCTGCATCGCCTGCACTCGCCAAACTGACGATTGCCGTCAGCGCGTTCGTCGCGCACGATCGTGAGCGATGTGGAATGCCTTGCCGCTCTTGCGCGTCGTTGCCCTGGTCGAGGCCGTTTCGTACCTCGTCCTCGTGCTCGTGGCGATGCCGCTCAAGTACGTCTGGGGCCAGCCACTGGCCGTGAAGGTCTTCGGCATGGGCCACGGCGTGCTCTTCCTGCTGCTGATATGGCTGCTGGTGCGGGCTCATTTCGAGGCTGGGTGGTCGCTGCGGCGCGTGGGCTTGTTGCTGCTTGCCTCCCTGGTGCCGGTGTGGCCGTTCTTGCTCGATCGCCGCGTGCGCACGTGGGTCGCGGAGCCGCGAACGAAATGAACAGTCCATCGCCGTCCACGCCTCGCCCGATACAGAGCGCCGTGGCGGCTCCGCGCGACATCATCTGTTTCTGTGGCCAGGACTGGTGGTACCACAATCGTGCGCACAGTGACTTCCAACTGATGACGCGCGCGGCGAAGCAGCGCAAGGTGCTGCTCGTCAACTCGATCGGCATGCGCATGCCGATGCCGGGGCGGTCGCCGATGCCGTGGAAGCGCATCTGGCGCAAGTTGAAGAGCATGCTGCGGCACACGCGCCGCCCGCTGCCCGAGACGCCCAACTACACGGTGATGACGCCGGTGCTGTTCCCCTTCTATGGCAGCGAGAAGGCGCGCGCGTTCAATGCGCGCAGCATCCGCGCGCAGGTCGAACGGGTGGCCAAGAAGATGGGCATGGTCGATCCGCACATCATGGTCACGGTGCCGACGGCGTGGGATGTCGCCAAGGCGATGGCGCGCAGCTCCCTCGTCTACAACCGCAGCGACAAGCACTCGGCGTTCGGTGAAGCCGACCAAGGACTGATCGCTGGCTTCGAACGCGAACTGCTGACCCGTGCGGACGGCGTGCTCTACTCAAGCCGCGCGTTCCGCGACAGCGAGCGGCACCTGACTGGCGATCGCGCGTTCTTTCTCGACCACGGTGTCGACACCAAGCACTTCGCGCCGCGCGGACGAACGGGTGCTTTGGCGGGGCTCGACTGCAAGCGGCCGATCATCGGCTTCTTCGGCGGCCTCGATGACTATGTGATCGACTTCGACCTGCTCGAACGGCTCGCGGTCGAGCGGCCGCAGTACACGCTCGTGCTGATCGGCGACGCAACGCTGTCGATGGAACGGCTGACGCGGCATGCGAACGTGCGCCACCTCGGCTTCCGGCCCTACGCCGAGATCCCGAACTTCGGCGCCGACTTCGACGTGTCGATCATGCCGTGGCTCGACAACGACTGGATCCGGTCGTGCAACCCGATCAAGTTGAAGGAGTACCTGTCGCTCGGGCAGGAGGTGGTGACGACGTACTTCCCTGAGGTGGAGCACTACCTCGATCACGTGCACCTGGCGCGCAGCGGTGATGAGTTTTTGTTGCGCATCGACGAGGTCGTGCAAGGCAAACGGGCGAAGGGCGATCGCGCCGCGCTGCTCGGCAAGGCGACGTGGGACGATCGCACGCAGGAGTTGTTGGGGTTCCTGGATGGGATCGCGGCTGCCGCTCACCGCCGCACAACCGCCGTCCCATTGAAGTAGACCTGGTACTTCGGCCACGACCACGCGCCAACTCGCGGCCATCTCGGCGGTGGCTGAGACGGCTGTTCGTGGCGGCGGCGTCTCGTGCAGGAAATATGTTCTGATCGAATTATGTTGGCGTGGCATAATGCGAGCATGACGACAGGATTCCTGAATCGCACGGCGGAGTTGGGCCGTCTACGTGCGGCCATGTCGGGCAACAGCCCTGGCTTGGTGTGCCTTTACGGGCGTCGCCGGCTGGGCAAGTCGGCCTTGTTGAGAGAAGTGCTCCGTGGGCAATCGGCGCCCTACTACGTGGGGGATGCGCGAGAAGCTGCGTCCCAACGGCAGGCACTCGCAGCGGAGATCGGCCGGTACGTGCCTGGTTTCGACGCGGCGGAGTATCGCGACTGGGACGCGCTGTTGTCGCAGTGGTGGCGGCTGGCGCCGCCGTCCATGCCGTTGGTGATCGACGAGTTCCCGACCGTGGTCGCGGCTTCCCCGGAGTTGCCTAGCCTGCTGCAGAAGCACCTCGATCGCTCGCCGCGGCCCCTTGTCCTCTGCGGCTCGTCGCAACGCATGATGCACGGGCTCGTGCTCGACGCGACCGCGCCGCTGTACGGCCGTGCCCGTGAAATCCTGCGCCTGCAGCCGCTCGAAATCGAGTGGATCCGACCAGCGCTCGGACTGCGAAGTGCAGTGGCGGCAGTCGAGTCGTTCGCGGTGTGGGGCGGCGTGCCGCGCTACTGGGAACTCGCCGCCGGGGATCGAGATCCTCTTGCCGCTGCAGCCCGGCTGGCTCTCGACCCCCTCGGCGTGTTGCACCAGGAGCCGGATCGGCTGTTGGTCGACGATGTGCAAGAACCTGCGCGCAGCAACTCCTTGTTGTCGTTGATCGGCCGTGGCTGTCAGCGATCGACCGAACTGGCCGGCCGCCTCGGGGTGCCGGCAACGGCACTGAGTCGTCCGCTCGCACGCCTCGTCGATCTGGGGTTGGTCGTGCGGGACGTGCCCTTCGGCTACACGGTGCGTGACACGAAGCGAACGTTGTATCGCCTGGGCGATCCGTTCCTGGCGTTCTGGTTTCGCTTCGTGGAGCCGAACCGTTCGCGCCTGGCCATGGGGCAACTGCCAGTGGTACTCGCTGACGTGCGACGGGCGTGGCCGCAGTATCTCGGCGGTGCGTGGGAGCAAATCGCCCGCGACAGCGTGTCGCGACTGGAGATCGCTGGCCGGCGGTGGTTACCCGCCTCGTCGTGGTGGGGCGCTGACCTGCATCGCGAACCGCTGGAGCTCGACGTGGTCGCGGGGTGCAGCGACGATCGCGACCGGGTGCTGGTCGGAGAGGTCAAGGTGTCTGCCACTGCGCGCGAGGTGCGGGCCATCGCGGATCGCCTGCGTCGCGACGCCGCCCGTTGCCCTGATCTGGTCGGGCGGCAGGTCGAAGTGGCGGTTTGGGTCCTGAACGGCAGCGGCAAGGTCCCGGGAGTCACAGTCGTGCGGGCCGAGGACGTCGTTGGCCGCCCGCGACGACGGTGAGATCTAGAGGTGCTGCAAGGCCGATCGGCGGTGCTTAGAAGCCTCACCGCCGCACAGACGACGTGCCGTTGAAGTAGGCCTGGTACTTCGGCCACGACCACGTCGCCAACTCGCGGCCGATGCGCAACCCGACGTCGTTGTCGATCGGGATGTGGTAGCCGCCCATCGCGCGCGACTTCGCGGCCATTTCGGCGGTGGCTGAGAACGTTGGCAAGTCGAGCGTCACCGCGTCACCGGGCACCTCTTCGGTCAGGATGCAGCAGCGGCGCACTTCCTTGGCGCCATAGACATCGCTGCCGGTGAACAGTTCGAGCACCTTGGCGCAGGCGCCGCTGACCGTCGCATGGCCGCTCGTGTAGCCAGGGAATGGCGGCGTGATGAACACCTGCGGCGAGTACGGATGCCACTGTTCGGCGGCCATCTCGATGACGCCACCCTTGGGCCCGGCCCAGCCCTTCACCGTCTGGCCCTTGTAGTAGTGGCGGACCAACGTCCATGGCCGCGAGCTGTCGTAGAACCGCTTCGTTTCCCAGCACGCGAGGAACGCATCGAAGGCGGCGACCGCGACCGAGAAGTACAGCTTCACATCTTGATCGAGCCCATGGCCGTCGCGCCGCGACACGTCTTGCGCGAAGCGCAGCCAGTGCCCGCTTTGCCCGGTCGACCGCGGACCGTCGCGCATGAACTCGACGACTGCCTTTTGTTCACCGGTCAGGGTCTGGTTCATCGTCAGCACGAGGTCGGTCTGCGCGCGCAGTAGCGCATCGTTGGTCGTCGTCAGCGGCGGCGGCTCGGCACGAAACTGCGCGGCGGATTCGAGCGCGAACGGCGTCATCTTGAACCAATGCGGGGTCAGGAAGCCGGGCGTGAACTTGCTGCCGTCGGCGCGCGCAAACTCGATCGGTTGCCAGCGATCCGGGTCGACGATGCGATCGATGGGGTTGACCGAACGGTAGCCCGTGTAGTCGGCGTAAGGCGTGCCGTCGCCGCCGGGTTCCAAGCCATCCGCGTTGGCGCCATCTCGCTGGCGATAGGCGAGCACGGTGGCCGCGGCGACGTTGCCGATGCCCGCTGGCGTCGCGAGCTCCGCCGACGTGTTGTCGGGATCGAAGCCAAGGCGCTGCATCTCCATGCGTACGAACGCAGCCTGTTGCGGGAAGGCGCCGAGCAGCGCGCGGTAACTCGCGAAGCTGATCGCGATCCGCTTGTTGTCGTCGGTGCGTTCACTAGGTGGTCGCCGCAGGCTGTCACCAAGGCGCGTGCCAGTGGCGTTGGCGTCGTACGCGGCCCACGCGTCGAAGACGGCCACGGCCCAGAGCATCATCTGGCGCGACAGCACCGTGGGGCGGGCGCCGAATTGATCGACATCGCGCGCTGCCGCTTCCTGCATCACGTCGAGCCATCGGTAGGCGAAGTTCTGCTTCTCGTAGGCCAGCAGCTCTTGGCTGGTGCGCGCGTACTCCGGTGGCTTGGCGACGAAGGCACCGGGTGCGGCACAAGCCGTCAGAACGGCGAGCGCTGTGAGTGGGAGGATGCGAGCGGCGGCAGGCATGCGCGGATTGCACCGCCAGAATCTTGCGATGGGAAGGGTTCGTGCGCGCAACTCCAGACGAGAGTGGACTGGTCACCCGATATAACGCGACCCCGATGCCTGCGAGATGTTCGACCTTCCGCGTGCTGTGTGCGCGCTTCTGTGGCCACCCTACGCAACAAGACCCATGTGCGGCATCGTAGGCATCCGCCGATTCGATGGTCGTCCGATCGACGAGGCCGTGTTGCGCGCGATGGCGGCTCAACTGCAACACCGCGGCCCGGACGGCGACGGCTTCCGCCTCTTCCGCGATGTTGGCTTTGGCCATACGCGGCTTTCGATCATCGACCTCGCGGGTTCACCGCAGCCGATGACGTCCGCGAGCGGGCCGTTCCACATCACGTTCAACGGCGAGATCTTCAACTACCAGGAGCGCCGCGCCGCGCTGGCTGCGGCTGGTGTGCCGCTGCGCACGCATGGCGACACCGAAGTGCTGCTCGAGACTTTGCGCCTCGAAGGGCTGCGCGGACTCGATCGCATGAATGGCCAGTTTGCGTTTGGCTACTTCGATGAACGCGCTGGCACGTTGCTGCTGGCTCGCGATCGCCTCGGCATCCTGCCGCTCTACTACGCCGAGGGGCCTGGCTTCGTTGTCTTCGCCAGTGAGATCAAAGCCCTGCTGCCAGCGTTGGGCCGCCCCGAACTCGACGATACGGCGGTCGAGGACTACCTCACGTATCGCTCGGTGCCGCCGCCGGACACGCTGTTTCGCGGCATCAGGAAGTTGGCCGCTGGTGAGGCGCTGCACGTTGGTGCGGATGGCAAGCTGCGCCGCGAGACATGGTGGCAACTGCCGGCGGCGCTGAATGGGCCGTTGCTCAGTGGCGACGCCGCGCTGCGCGAAGTCGATCTGCATCTCGAGCGGGCGGTGGCCGGGCGCCTCGTCGCGGATGTTCCCGTCGGGGCCTATCTGAGTGGGGGCCTCGACAGCAGCTTGACCGTGGCCCTGATGAAGAAGGTGCGGCGCGGCGCGGACGTGCAGACGTTCGCGGCAGGGTTCAACGACCCGCGTTTCGACGAGCTGCCGTACGCCAAGCAAGTGAGTGAAGCGGTCGGCACGACGCATCACGAAGTGAACGTGACGGCGCAGGACTTCCAAGATCTGTGGTCGAAGCTGTCGTGGCACCGCGATGGTCCGATCAGCGAACCTGCCGACGTCGCGATCTATCGCATCGCCAAGTACGCGCGCAGCACCGTGAAGGTGTTGCTGTCGGGCGAGGGCAGCGACGAGATTTTCGCGGGCTATCCGAAGTACGCGTTCGAGCCGAAGGTGGCCAAACTCGCGGCGGTGCCAGCGTTCTTGCGGGTGCCGCTGATGCGAGCTGCGGAGCGGCTGCTGCCCGGGTCGAAGTATCGGGCGCGGCAGGCGGTGCGCGCCTTGACGAGTCGCGACACGGCCGAGCGACTGCAAACGTGGTTTGCGCCGTTCACGTGGTACGAACGCCGCGCGCTGCGATCGGGCTATGGGTCGCAACGATCGCTCGGCCAGTACGAGCGGTGCGCCGGCGACCATCTGCGGCGCATGCTCTACGTCGACTGCCACACTTGGCTCGCCGACAATCTGCTCGAACGCGGCGACCGCATGTCGATGGCGGCGAGCATTGAGAACCGGCCGCCGTTCCTCGATCACGAGCTGGTGGAGTTGGCGTTCCGCATCGACTCGTCGATGAAGGTGAAAGGCAGCAGCGGCAAGTGGATCGTCAAAGAGATCGCGCGGCGGCACCTGCCCGCCAACATCGTCGATCGCAAGAAGGTCGGCTTTCGCGTGCCACTCGACGAATGGTTTCGCGGCAGCTTGAAGGACTACGCGCACGACCTGCTGCTTGGGCGCGATGCGTTCATCAGCCGCTACCTGCAACGCGGGCCGATCGAAGCCATGCTGCAAGACCACATGCGCGGCCGCCGCAACGAGGAGTTGCGGCTGTGGACCCTGCTCGGCTTCGAAGTCTGGCACCGCACCTTCTTGCGCGGCAGTGTGGTAGGGGCCTGAACGTTGGCGTCGTGGCTGGCATACTTGCCGCCATGTTGACCAGAGTGCTCTTCGTGCCGGTGCTCGCTGTGGCTGGCCTCACGTTGTCGCCGATCGTCTTGCAGGGTGCTGCCGAGCTGCCAAAGGCGTGCATCACCGGCGACGGCTGGCGCGTGCTGACGCTCGCGGACTTCGTCAACGTCAACGGGGAGGCCGACACGTGGACAGAGCAGGATGGTGTGATCGTGTGCAGCGGCAAACCCAATGGTGGGGCGCGCACCAAGCAGCAGATGACCAACTTCGAGATGGTGCTCGAGTGGAAGCATCATGAGCACGCTGGCAATTCTGGCGTATTCGTGTGGTGCCCGGAGTCGGCGTTCACGGAGTTGCCCAAGGGCCAGTTGCCGCGCAGTGGCATCGAGGTGCAGGTGCTCGATATCGGGCTGGAGACCGATTGGTTGAAGGCCAAGGGCAAGCGCTCCGACTGGTTTACCAGCCACGGCGATGTGTTTCCGGTCGGCGCTTCGACCATGCAGGCGTTGACGCCGACGATCACGTACGACGAAGGCGGCGTCTTCACGCTCGGCGACATGAAGAGCAGCCGCAGCTTTCCGACGAAGCGCCTGACGCGGCCGTTCGGCCAGTGGAATCACTACTACGTGCGCGCCATCAACGGCGAGGTGCGGCTGTGGGTGAACGGCGAGGAAGTGAACGGCGGCACCAAGTGCACGCCGGCGCAGGGTTACTTGGCGCTCGAATCGGAAGGGGCGCGCGTCGAGTACCGCAACCTGCGCCTGCGCGAGTTGCCGTAGCGCCCATGGTCATCGGGCTCGGTTAGAGTGCTGCCGCTATGAAGCTGACCCCGCAGCCGAAGATCTGGTTTAACGGCGAACTCGTCGATTGGGACAAGGCGCAGGTGCACGTGCTGTCGCATGCCCTGCACTACGCCTCGAGTGTGTTCGAAGGCATTCGCGCCTACAGCACACCCAAAGGCCCCGCCGTGTTCTGTCTCGCCCAGCACGTCGAGCGACTGTTCCAATCGTGCCGCATCGTGCGCTTGCCGCTGCCGTGGCAGCCCGCGCAGATCAGCCAGGCCATCCGCGACACCGTCGTCGCCAATCGTCAGGAAGCGTGCTACATCCGCCCACTGGTCTATCGCGGCTATGGGGCGCTCGGGGTGCTGCCCGACGACTGCCCGGTGGAGATTGCGATCGCGTCGTTCCCGTGGGTGCGACCCAACGAGGAGCAGCTGCTGGCGAACGGCTTGGCGGTTGGCGTGTCAAGCTGGCGGCGCATGGCGCCGGACACGCTGCCCGCGATGGCGAAGTGTGCTGGCAACTACGTCAACAGTGCCTTGGCGGTCGGCGAAGCGAAGGACCGCGGCTTTCAGGAGGCGGTCATGCTCGACGTCGACGGCTTCGTCAGCGAAGGCAGTGGCCAGAACATCTTCTTGGTGCACAAAGGCACGGTGTCGACGCCGCCAGTCGGCAGCTCGATCCTTGGCGGCATCACGCGCGCGTGCGTGATCCAGTTGTGCCGCGACCTCGGCATTGCCTTGGTCGAGCAGCGCCTGCCTCGCGAGATGCTCTACACGGCGGACGAAGCGTTCTTCACTGGCACGGTGGCCGAAGTGATGCCGATCCGCATGGTCGATGGGTTGCAGGTCGGCAATGGTGCGCGCGGATCGCTGACACAGCGCCTGCAAGAACGGTTCTTCACGATCGCGCGCGGGCGCGCCGAGGACCGTCACGGGTGGTTGACGCCGGTGGCGTGAGGCGATGCGGCCGCGGTGCTTCGCGGCGGCACCGGCATCGCGCTCGACGTGAAGACGCGCGTGTCGCGGTGGTGCGTATCAGGAGCGCTCGTACCAGGTGCCACGCCCGCTCCCGCGCAAGACCAGTTGCCCCGCTGCCACCAACTGCTTGAGGTGCAGCTTGATGGTGTTGCGATTCGCCCCCTTGCTCGCCACCACATCGCGGACGGTGACTCGCCCACGTTCGAGCGCCAAGGCGAGAATGGCTGCCGACAGCGGCGCCATCGGATCGAGCAGTCGCTCGCGGTCGAGACGATGCAGAAGAACGTTCTTCTGCTCGATGAGGCAGTCGACGAAGAAGCCCAGCCAGGCAGCGAGGTCGGGCTGGTCACCACCCCACGTCGTCTGCGCGCGCCGTAGCCGCTCGTAGTACACATCCTTGTTGTGCTCGACGACGCGCTCGAGTGAGGCATACGGGACGTACAGATAGCCACTGCGCATCAGCAGCAGGGTTGTCAACGCCCGCGACAGTCGGCCATTGCCGTCCTGGAAAGGGTGGATCGCGAGGAAGCGCGCAACGAACGCGGCGATCACCAGGATCGGGTGGTGCTCGTTGGCTAGCAGCGCGGTGCGCGTCTCGCCGACGAGCGCAGCCATTTCATGTGGGGTCGCCAGCGGCGACGTGGTCACGAGCAACACCCCCAGGCTGCGTCCATCGGCAGCGACCGCCTCGATGCTGTTCGGCCGCGTCTTGTAGGCGCCGCGATGCGCTTCGTCGGCCGTTGAGTGTTCGAGCAGAACCCGATGCAGTTGCAGGATGTGGTTCTCCGTCAACTCGAGCCCTTGCCACGAGTCAAAGATCAGTTCCATCGCCGCGGCGTAGCCAGCTACTTCCTGTTCATCGCGGGTCTGCAGGCGGTGCGCGGAGACGCCGCGCAAGAGCGCACGCACCTCGTCATCCGAGAGGGTCACACCTTCGATGCGGGTGGAAGATGCGACCGACTCGACGGTCGCGACCCGTTGCAGGCGCGTCAGCCGCTCTGGTGTCAGGTTGCGGAGCGCCTGCCAGCGACCCTTAAACTCGTCGACTTCGGCGATGCGGCGAACCAGACTGGGCCCCATGGCGGCGCGGCGCAGAGCATCATCCATAGTTATGTCCATGAATATCCATTTCGACCGAGTTGAATTGGATATTTACGGACATTCTCGCGGCTAGAGGCTCAGACGAAGGCCAGCCGAGGCACGCGTTGGGGCAGTTCGCGCAAGCGGGCCCGGCACTCGATGAGGGCCCCGTCAGCTACTTCGCCTTGGAACGTATGCACCTTGCACAGGCCAAGAGGCGCGGTCGTGCCAGTCCAACGGCGCAGCTCCGTCTCGGCCAGGGTCAGCACCGCTGCCTCGTAGCTGTTCGCATCGAGCCCCGACATTTCGCAGCGAACGAGGAACCGTCCAGGCAGCGCCCGCCCGGGGAACGCCACGTGGCAGAAGATCACTTCGGCGAGTTGGGTCGCCACGTGCTCGGCGGGAACGATGCCGTAGCCGCTGAAGGTCGGCGGCTCCGCCAGGTTGCCACCGAAGAAGACCATGGCGTGGTGGGTGACGCGGATGCGCTCGGCGACGGGCGCCAAGGCTGGGTCGAAGCGGCCCAGCAAGCGTCCGGCGGTCGCCGTCGGCAGGGCCACGATGAGGGACTTGGTGCGGAGACGAGCCGGCACTTCGCCCGCCAAATCGATGGTGAAGTGCTCACCGAGATCGACCGCGGTAACGGCGCGGCCAAGGCGGAGCGAGTCGCCAAGCTGTCGGCGACATGCCTGGACGATCTCTTCTGTTCCGGAGCGGAACGACAGCGGCAGCGGATCGACTTCGATCGGCACCAGTTCGCTGCCGGTAAAGAGGTGGCCAACCCGCGCCTCGGTAGAGCACGAGATGGGCAACGGCGCGTTGGTCAGCAGCGACGTCAGCGCGCTGAGTTCGGCGGCGGGAAACGCGAACGGCCCGAGTTCGCAGACGAACCCATTCGTCCGCTGGGTGCGCACGCTGCCGCCCGGCTGCGGTGCCGCTTCCACGACCAGCACGCGCGCCGCCGGGTCGGCACGGCGAGCCCGCAACGCGGCCGTAAGCCCACGCCAGCCAGCGCCCAAAACCACAACATCCCAGGGCTCAGATTCAGTCAACATGCTGTCCGTACATGCAAGGAGGCGGGGATCACCCGCCTCCAGGTACCCTGACTAGAACTGCAGCGGCGGGCCGTTAGGCCCGCGGCCAGGTCTTAGTCGAGGTTGCGCCGGCTCGGCGCAAGCTTGACTAAAACTCGAGCTGGAAGCCGACGCGCAGGATGTGGTTCGTCGTGCCGCCCGTGCCGGTCGGTTCGACATCTTGCAGCGTGTACTCGATCTGCGTCTTGCACTGGTGGCCGTGGTAGAAGGCGTTGGCCACGAAGCTGATCTCGCTGGCTTCGCCGTCGGTGCCGCCGATGCCCTGGGCGCCGGTCAGGTAGTCGACGCCGGAGCCGACCGTGCCTTCATCGGTCTCGATCATGTTGAAGCGGATGCCGAGGCCCCACTGGATCGCGCTGTCGCCGCTCTTCTCAAGCAGGTAGCCGAGCGAGATGGCGAAGCCCGTGGGCTCCTCTTCATCTTGCGTCGCGCCTTGCAGGTCATCGGTGCGCATGAAGTACTCACCCATGATGTTGAAGCGATTCACCGTCCAGGCGGTGTTGAGGTTGATCGACGTGCTCTCGACGTCGCTGCCGGTGGCTGTGTCGACGCCGTTGCCGAGCGCGATGCCGACGCCGATCGTGCCCTTGAGGTCGTTGTTGTCGGTGCGCCAATCGCCCTGACGGTTCGACTCCAGGGTCTGCTTGCCGTTGCCGAAGTCGCCCATCGGATCGATGTTGGCGGCGAGCACGTAGCTCAGCTCGTTGTCCGAGTTGGCAGCCTCTTCACCGCGGTCGGTGTAGCCCGCACCAAGGCCATTTGCCGCGTCGGTGTTCATGGCGCCGATGGCGAAGCGGAGCGGACGGTCCTTCATCATCAGGCCGCCGTTGATCCACGCACCGCGGGAGTAGCTGTCCGCGAAGGCGCGCGACGCCGAGGAGCGCTCGACGAACCACAGGCCAGCCGAGGAGGTGGTCGCTTCGAGACCGAACATGGTCTTGGCTTGACCGACGCGCAGGCCGACTGCGGAATCTTCGCTCTTGCTGAAGTTCCACTGGCCCCAAGCCTGCTTGATGTTGCCGTCGCCCTCGTCACCCGAGTCGGTGCCGTCGAGGATCAAGGCATACATCACGTTCTTGTTGAAGACGTGGCCGGTCAGGTTGGTCCTGGCGCGGCGGATGTTGAACGTGTTGGTGTCGGCGGCGTTCTCGATGTTGGAGAACGTCCAGTGGACCTGCAGGCGATTGCTCCACTTCAGGCCGAAGGCGTCGCCGCCGTCGTAGGAAAGGCCTGAACCTGGCTTAGCGCTCCAGCCAGCAGCGGTGGCGGGCTTGTCGCCTTGGGCGAGAAGAAGGGACGACGAGACAACGACGGCCAGCAGGCCGTTAGGGATCAACTTGCTCATGACGGGTTGGTGACTCCTCCCATTCGGGATGCCGTTAGTGAGCAGTTCTTGAACGCAACGACGAGAGTCGTGAGTGTCGTTGCGCCCCGGAACCGCCCAAGGAAGTCGCGAGCGTAGGCAGGCAGCCCGCTTCCGGTCAAAGAAGAATCTCGACCGAAATCGCCTTCCTACTGGACTCTTACAAGCATGTGGAGGGTTTGATCGTGCTCGATGCTAGCCGTGATGGACAAGCTTGTTGGGCTGTGGAAAACACCTAAAGAACCGCGAGGACGAGCACCTTTTGGCCGCGTGGCATTGCGGCGGGAGGCATGAAAATGCCGTGAAATCGGTCTGAGGGAGGCCCTCCAAGTTTTTTTGTCAGCACCCCAAACTTTCTTTCCGCCGTGGCCGATGCATGCTAGGCCGATACTCGCCCAGACGGCCCTTGTCACGGTCGTTCGATCTCGCTGATGACCGCCCAAACGCTGCGCACCACCTGCAACCGCGACTGTCCGGACGCCTGTGCCATCCTCGCCACCGTGACGGATGGAGTGGTGACGCAACTGCGCGGCGATCCAGAGCATCCGGTGACGCGTGGCTTCCTGTGCTTCCGCACGAGCCGCTTTCCGGAGATGGCCGCCATGGCCGAGCGGATCGGGCAGCCAATGATCCGTCGGCATGGTCGGCTGGAGCCGGCGACTTGGGAGATGGCGCTCGACTTGATCGCCAAGAAACTGGTGCAAGTCCGTTCTGAATCAGGTCCTGCGGCGATCTTCCATTACCGATCTGGCGGCTCGCTCGGCATCCTCAAGCACCTCAGCGACCTGTTCTTCGACCAGTTTGGACCGTGCACGGGCAAGGTCGGCGACATCTGTTCGGGAGCTGGCGAGGCGGCGCAGATGCACGACCTCGGAACCAGTGACAGCAACGACCTGTTCGATTTGCACAACAGTCGGCACATCGTGCTGTGGGGCAAGAACCCGGTCGTCAGCAACATTCATCTGGTGCCGGTTCTGAACGAGGCCAAGGCTCGTGGGGCGCGCGTCGTGCTGATCGATCCGATCCACCACAAGTCGGCGAGCTTGGCGGAAGAGACGCTCGTGCCAGCGCCTGGCCGCGACTTTGAGCTGGCGATGGCGGTGGCCCGGTGCGTCTTGGATGCCGGTCGAGTGGATCCGCAGGCGGCCGTCTATTGCGACGATCTACCCGCCTTCCGTTCGATGGTCGAACAGCGGTCCGTCGGCGAGTGGGCTCATCTCGCTGACGTCACCGAGGCACAGGCACGGGCCCTCGCCGACCGCTTCCTCGATGGGCCGACCGCGATCTTGGTTGGCTGGGGAATGGGGCGCCGCCAGCGCGGCGGTGCGATCGTGCGCGCCCTCGATGCCTTGGCAGCGATCACCGGCAACCTGTTCCGTTCCGGCGGTGGCGTGTCGTTCTACTTCCGTCGGCGCAAGGCCTTCCGCGCCTTTGGCCCACCCGTGCAACATCCGCGGGTGATTCGCGAGCCCCTGCTGGGCCACGATCTGCTGGCAGCGAAGGACCCGCCGGTGCGCGTCCTGTGGGTCACCGCCGGCAATCCGGTGGCGATGCTGCCGGATTCGGCCACCGTGGCGAAAGCCATCGAGGCGACTGAGTTTGTGGTGGTTGCCGACTGCTTCATGACCGACACCGCCCGCCGCGCCCATGTCGTGCTGCCGGTGCCGACCCTGCTCGAAGACAGTGACCTGATGGGCGCCTACGGGCACCACTGGCTTGGCGAGTCGCGCCCGGTGGTGCCGATGCCCCGCGGCGTGAAGCATGAAGTGCAGATCTTCCAGGAGCTGGCACGGCGGGTGGACTTGGCGTCGTTCCCGCAGGACACCATCGACAACTTGAAGCGCCATGCCTTGCTTGATGTCGCCGGGCAGGGGGCGAGCCTTGAGTCGCTGCGGAAGGACGGCGCGGTGCGCAGTCCGGTCGCGGATCCGCTGCTGTTCCCGCAGGGACGTGTATTCACGCCAAGTGGGCGGGTGCAGCTGCTGACCAACGCGCCGCCCGAACCAGAACTGCTGCAGCCACCGAATCTGCCGGGGGCGTCGGCGCCGTTGTGGCTGTTCTCCAACTCGACCGAGAAGAGCCAGGCCTCGCAGTGGGCTGGCAAGGGTCTCGGCGAGCGCACCTGGTGCATCGTTCATCCCGATGTCGTGCCTGGCCTCAAGGCAGGGGCGCCCGTTCGCTTGCACAGCGCCAGTGGTTCGCTCGCGGCCGAACTGCGTCTCGATCCGGCCCAGCGGAAGGATGTGGTGATCGTGCCCAAGGGCGGCCACTTCGATCGCGGCCAGAGTGCGAACGTGTTGATCGCGGCGCGCGCCACGGATCTTGGGCTGGGCGCTGCTTACCTCGACTGCCTC
The DNA here is from genome assembly GCA_947444055.1 of Planctomycetota bacterium. Classification (GTDB taxonomy): domain Bacteria; phylum Planctomycetota; class UBA1135; order UBA1135; family UBA2386; genus UBA2386. The sequence continues at coordinate 14,623 of CANEYR010000007.1, read as the reverse complement.
GTGCGTATCGTGCCGGAATGAGGCGGATCACCGGCACGCACGTCTACTCCTACGTGAAGTGCCCGCGGCTCGCCGCCCTCGACTTGCACTTGCCGCGCGCGGCGCGCCGCCCCGCCACCGAATGGGAAGAGTTCGCCGCCAAGCGCGGGCGCGACTTCGAGACGCACTACGTGCAGCGGTTGCCGGTGGTGCAGCCGCAGTATCCCGAACGCGACTTCGCGGCTGGCGCCGCGGCCACGCTCACGCTGTTGCAGCAAGGGGCGGAGTGGATCCATCAAGGCGTGTTGATGACCGAAGACCGCCTCGGCCTCACCGACCTGCTGCGCCGGTTGCCGGGAGCGAGCCAGCTCGGTGACCATCATTACGAAGTGCTCGACGTCAAGACGTCGGGCCGTTCGCGTGGCGACCAGATCCTGCAAGTCGTCTTCTACACACAGCTGCTCGCGGCGGTGCAGGGGCGGTTGCCTGAGCACGGCGCGCTCATTCTCAAGGACGGGCGGGAGGAGCGCTTCCTGATCGCCGACTACGCGGCGGCGTGCGACGAAGTGGTTGGCGAACTGCGGCGCTTGCGCGACGAGATGACCAAGGCGCGGCCGTTCGCGCAGATGGGGTGCTCTGGTTGTTATCACGACCAGCGTTGCTTCGCCGAGCTGCAGGCCGCCGGCGACTTGTCGCTGGTGCAGGGCATGAGCCACGGCGCGCGCGCGATTCTCGAGGCAGCCGGTTGCCGGACCGTGCAGGACTTGGCGACGTTCCATCCCGATGGCGCGCGCGCGCGTGGCAATCTCGATGCGACGCTGGTCCGGCGTCTGCGGCGCGCGGCGCAAGCCTACTTGCTCGGCAAGGCGCTGGTCGAAGAGCGGCCGCGCGCCGAACGCCTGGAGAACGCGGCCATCGTGCATCTGCTGACGGATGCGTTCGCCGGGCGCGTGCTGGCGATCGGGGTGCTGTCGCCGGGGCTGGCGTCGGGCGCGTTCACTTGCGCGATTCCTGCCAACGCCGAAGACGAATGGCCTGCGTTGAAAGGCTTGTTGGCGCCGCTGCCGCGGGCGGCAGCGTTGTTGCACTTTGGCGAGGCGCTGCCTCGTTGGTACGAAGAGCACGCGTTCTCGCGGGAAGCGGACCCGGCGACCGAGGCGCGCTTCGTCGACTTGCAGCGGCGCTTGCGCGGCGCTGCCGTCTATCCCCGCGCGGTATTCGGCCTTGCCGACATGGTGCGGTTCGGACTTGGGCGCGACCCGCTGCGCGCGGGTCATGCTGGTGCCGCTGCCTTGTGGGCCGAGACGCCAGAAGGGCCAGCCCGGTTGCGTGCCAAGCTCGAAGCCGACCTGCACGATCTCGCCGCCCTAAAGGCGCAGATCCTGGACGCCGCGCCAACGGTGTTGGCACCGGAACTGACGACGCACGCGACCGAGTGATCGCCGCCGCGAGGCTCAGATCACTTCGATCAGGCGATTGCCCTGGTCGAGCATCAGCACGATGCCTGACAACCGCGCCTCGATCCAGCTGCGCAGCGCCTTGTTCGTGGAGTTGCCGACGCGCAGCCACACGATCACCGGCGCGGTGGTTTCGCGCGTCGAACGCGCGGCAAAGTCATCGTCTTTGGTGACGAGGATTGCATCGGCTTGCAACGCGTGAGCCCAGATCGGCGCATCGTCGGCCTCGCGCAAACCCACGTCTTCGACATGGGCAGCGTCATGCCCCGCCTCGCGAAGCCAGCGCGCGAGAGCAGGCGGCAACTGGGCATCGATCAGGAACTTCACTTGGCTAGCGAGAGCACCGCGTGATCGACCTGCGCGGCGGCGTAATGCAGCGTCGCCTGAATGTCCTCGCGCTCAAGGTAAGGATAGCTCTCGAGGATTTCCGTCCAGGTTGCTCCCGTCGCGAGCATGTCGAGTACGTCCTTGACGCGAATGCGCATGCCCCGAATGCACGGCCGCCCACCGCATTGACCAGGGCTGAATGTGATTCGAGGAATCTGACTCATGCGGCCACCCTACGGCACCACTGTATTGGCGGCAAGCCGCCGTGGGTGGCGCGGTGGCCGGTGGTCCGCGCCGCCGACGATGGGGCGGATCGAGCCGTCGCCTCTCTTCCCTTGGTCGGCAACCGAGTGATCACCCCCGCGACCCGCGCTTCGCGGTGGCGGCTGTGATAAACGATTCGGCCCATGGCCTCCGGTCTCCCGCTGCTCGAGTTCGTCACACGCAACTACCAGAACTTCAATTCGCGGGCGACGCGTGATGCGTTGTTCGCTTACTGGGATCACATTCGCGCCGGTGGTCGCATGTATTGGGCGGTGGCTGGCGCGATGTCTTCGGCGCAGCTCGGCATCACCCTCGCGCCGGCGATCCGCGCCGGGCTGATCCACGGGCTCTCCGTGACCGGCGCCAACCTCGAGGAGTCGTTGTTTCGGCTGGTGGCGCACCATGCCTACAAGGACTTCCCGGAGTACCGCTACTTCACCAAAGCGGCCGATACCAAGATCCTCAAGCAGCGCATGCGGCGCGTCACCGACACGTCGATCCCTGAGGATGAAGCGTTCCGCGCGGTCGAGAAGATCCTGGTGCCGATGTGGCTGAAAGCGACCAAGAACGGTGAGCGGCGGTTCTGGCACGAGTACTTCTATGAGTTGGTGCTGCAACTCGGGCCAAAGCACTGGGAAGGCGATCCGGAGCAGTGCTGGTTGCTCGCCGCCGCCAAAGCCAACCTGCCGATTGTGGTGCCTGGGCACGAGGACTCGACGTTCGGCAACATCTTCGCGTCGCACGTGAAGGCCAGGGAATGCAGCGCCAACATCGTGAAGTCGGGCATCGAATACATGGGGCAGCTCTATGACGACTATCGCGTGTTGGCGAAGGGTAAGGGCGTTGGGTTCTTTCAGATCGGTGGTGGCATCGCGGGAGACTTCCCGATTTGTGTGGTGCCATCCATCAAATACGACCTGCAACAGCCGGTGAAGCCGTGGGCGTACTTCTGTCAGATCTCGGATTCGACGACTTCGTATGGGTCGTATTCGGGGGCGACGCCCAATGAGAAGATCACGTGGGACAAGCTGACGGAGACGACGCCGATGTTTGTCATCGAGTCGGACGCGACAATTGTGGTGCCGTTGATGTTGACGGCGCTGCTTGAGTGCAAGCGGGAGCCGAAGGCGGCGGCTGCGTTGATCAAGCAGTCGCGGAAGGTGCAGAGCAAGTCGCGGGCGCGGTGATGGGTGAAGTGACGGCGATGACGCACCGGAATGAGTCGTTTGACTGCCGCGATGATGCCGACCTCTGAGGTGCCTCGGAGACTGCTGAACGTGACGGCCTAGCCAGACGCCGCGCGGGGAAGGCGGCGCAGTTTGCCCCTGACATCACTCGGTCCCTGCTGTCACCTGCAGCGACCGAATGCCGCTCCCCAACGAAGCTGCGATCACACTCGACACCACCACGATCCTGGTGCTGGCGACCGTCGGCCTGACCCTGCTCCTCGTGATCGCGCGCGAACTGCGCGCCGTGCCAGCCAACCTGCTGGTGCTGATGGCGACCGCGTTCTTGGACATGGTCGGCCTGTTCATGGTGCTGCCGATCCTGCCGTTCTACGTGAAGGCGCTCGGCGAGGACGGCGCCACCGTGTTCGGCTTCCACCTGCAGGAAGGCCTGCTCACCGGCATCGTCGTCAGTTCGTTCACCATCGCCCAATTGCTCAGTGCCCCGTGGTGGGGTCGCTGCAGTGATCGCTGGGGTCGCCGTCCCGTGCTGCTGATCGCCCTGGCCGCCTCGGCCGCCGCGTTTTTGCTGTTTGGCTTTGCCGAGTCGCTGTGGGTGCTCGTGCTGTCGCGACTGGTGCAGGGGGCGGGCGGCGGCACGGTGGGGGTCATCCAGGCGTTCGTTGCCGATGCGGTGCCGCCTGATCAGCGCACGCGAGCGCTCGGCTGGTTGTCGGCTGCGACCAACCTTGGCGTGGCGTTCGGCCCAGTGCTCGGATCGGGAGCGGTGTGGCTAGGCACGCAGGACGTGTGGCCGACCGATGGAGTGCAGACACTGGGCCGCGCCGCGCCGGGTGTGTTCGCCGCGTTGTTGTGCGTCGTCAACGTCGTCTTCGCGTGGCGATACTTACCCGAGCCTGCGGGCCAACGCGTGAAGCCGAAGGAACGGCAGGCGACGCCGTTGGCGGCGGCGGGACGTGTGTTGCGGAACCCTCGGCAACCGACGTCGCGCCTGTTGCTGACCTATGCGATCGCGATCGGCGCGGCCCAGGGCGTCAATCCGACGCTCGTGCTGTTCTTGGACAAGCGGCACGGCATCACGGAGACCACGATCGGTTGGTACTTCATGTACATCGGCGCCCTGTCGGTGTTCGCGCGCATCCTGCTGCTCGGACGACTCGTCGATCGCTTTGGTGAAGCGCGGCTATCGCGCCTTGGGGTCATGACCTTGGCACTCGGACTTGCGGCCGTGCCATTCGCGCATTCCCTGCCCTGGCTCGCGTTGGCGACGGCTCTGTTGCCGATCGGCATGGCGCTGACCTTCCCGCCGCTGACCGCGATGCTGACGAAGATCGTGCTACCAACCGAGCGCGGGCTGTTCATGGGCTTGCAACAGTCTTTCGGCGGCATGGCGCGACTGGTGGCGCCGCTCGCCTATGGGCTGGCGTTCGATGCGCTTGGCGATGGGGCGCCGTTCTGGCTCGCGGGCGCGATCGTCGCGAGCACGTTGCTGCTGGGGGCTGGTCTGCGTGGGGCGGTGCGTCAGAGTTAGAGGTTCAGTTGCCCGTGAGCACGCGACCGTAGTTACTGGTCGTGAACCCAAACACGTTGGCGGCTGGATCGAGCACCGCGTACTGGCCGTAGAACAGGGCTCCGATCGCCGTTGGCGGAATGGGGAACGGAAAACTGCCGGCGCCAGTGGGATCAAGTATCAGGGCGCTGGTCGCCGCGAGGTCGGTGTAGGCGTAGCAACTCGGCATGCCGACGAAGCTGAGCTCCAGCGGGAACGGTCCGGCGTTGGTCGTTCCTGCGAAGAACAGCGCGATGCCGTTCTGCACGCCATTCGTCAGGTCGAACGACAGCGTGTTGTTGATCTGCGCCGAGCCAGTGAACGAAAGCCGGGGCGTGCCATTGCTGCCAACGCAGCCATCGCCGTGCGACGACGTATGCGCGGTCAGCATGCTGGCTTCGATCTTGGTGGCGGAAGCGGTAGAGAGGCCGACTGCCGCGGCCGGACCTGTAGCCCCGGTCCAGTAGATGCGTTGGCGCGTGCCGCGCCTCATGCCACCTGGGGCCAAGCCGTTCGTCGATGAGATCTGCACGACAACGTCATCGACGCCGTTGTAGACAAAGAAGGTCTGCAGACCGATTTCGTTCCAGACATCGGCAGTGACGTTCCAGGTGTAGTTCGTCGAGTTGAGAACGGTGACCGCCGCCGGTGTGAGGTTGTTGTCGAACGTCGTGCTGAGGACTTGGGCGGCGGGAATGTGATCGAGCACGATCTCGATCTGGTCGTAGTGCGCGCGACCGGTGTTGCACGACGCGAACGCGAGGCCGGTGATGATGTTGGGCAACGCGCCGAGATCCGCCGCGGTCAATCGCGTCTGCATCTTCGCGTTGTAGAAGCTGCTGCCGACGCCGCTGCCAAACGGGATCACGTTGCACACACCGACCGTCGAGGAGTTGTCGGGCACGTACCAGTTCTGGGCGAGAGCGGGGACTGTGCAGACGAGGGCGGCGAGCAAGGTGAAGTAGCGCATGGTGGTTCCTGAAATCAGGGTCGCGGCGAGCACGGCATAGTAGCTCGCATGGGGGCCGGGCCTTCCTCGGAGTGAGCGAGATGTGCAAACTTGGCGGTCGCGTGGGGTGAACTGCGCCTTTGGTGGGTATGCGTCCCATGCGACTGCTGCGTACTTGCCTGACTCTGGTGTTCGCGATTCTCGCCATGCTTTGGTGCGCATTGCGCCAAGGCGAGGCGATGCCGGCAGCGCCGGTTCAGGTTGGCGCGAGTGGCTTGGCGCCGCCGCCCGGGCTGAGCCACGAGGTGGAAGAACTAGGGAATGCGAACGCGGCGCCGTCGATTACGGACCGCGGGCAGAAGTCATCGATCGATCCCGAGCCGGAGGGCGCAGTGGCCGCTGCAAGGGTCGAACCAGGTGGCATCGAGTTCCTTGTGGTCGATGCGTTGGGGGCCGCGATGGCAGCGTCGATCGTGACGGCGTTCGCTGGCGAACGCGATCTGGCGACGGCGCGCACCGACGCGGCTGGTCGGGCGGTGCTGCACGGTGTTGAGCCACCGGTGCAGTGGCGGGTGCGTGCACTCGGGGCGTGGCCAGTTGCCGGGATCTGCGATGGGATGAGCGTGACGCGCGTCGTGATGCCACTCGCGCCCAGGCTTGATGGTCGCGTGTTTGACACCGGTGGCGTGCCGGTGGCTGCAGCGCGGGTGTTGCTGTTGCCGGTGGTCGCCGGGCGGTTGGTTGCACCGCCGGAGTTGCCTGAGTTGACACCGCAGGCTAGCACCGATGCACAGGGTCGATTCGAGATCGCTTGGCCGGACGCCGATGCGCGCGATCTCGTCGCCTCCGCTCGTGGCTTTGCGACCACCGTGGTGGCCGCTGTGCGTGCGGAAGCAGGTGCAGGCGCCCAGCTGTTGACGTTGGTGCGCGGCGCGGTGGTTCGCGGTGACGCGATGCGCCAGGACGGCTCGCCGCTCGGCGGCGCCCGGGTCGAGGTGTGGAGCCAGACACTCGATGCGCACAGCGGCGTCCGGCGACTTGGCCCCATGCACACGCGGCCTGGCGGGCAGTTGATCGCAAGTGCGACGACGGCGAACGATGGCACGTTCGTGCTCGCAGACTTGCCGATGGGCGCTCACGTCGTGGTGTTGGCTGCAGAACATGGCAGTGCGAGCCAGTGTGTGCAGGTGGCGCCGGGGGTGACGTCCGAAGTGCGACTGGTGGCGGCACCGAGTGCGCAACTGCGTGGGCGGGTGGCGCCAGCTGCACCCGACGCCGTGGCCTTCCTCTATGGCGGTCCGTGTTTGTTGCGTTCGATCGCGACCGCGCCGGACGGTTCGTTCGTGTTCGCGCAGGTGCCAGCCGGGCGTTACCTCGTGGGGGCTGCGCTTGTTCCCGTCGCTGAGGCTGTGCATGCCGTGGTGCAGCAGTATCTGGTCACGGGCGAAGCGAGCGGGGCGCTGCTCGTTGAGTTGACCGCGGGAGAAGGGCGCGACGTTGTGCTCGCCGGTGTGGTTGCCAGCAACGGCATCGTTTGTGGGTTCGCGTCGATCGCGGGCCAGGCCGCCGCCGACTGTGTGGTCGCCATCGAATCGGTGCTCGGTGTGGGCGCCAACCGGCGCGAAGGCACGGTCGCGGCGGATGGTGCGTTCCGGATCGAAAGCGTGCCGGCGGGCGACTACTACGCTCGCCTGCGACGGCGCGGCGAGAACCGTGTGCTGCAGGAAGCGCCGTGTCGGGTGCGCGCTGGCGACACCCAGCAGGTCACGCTCGCGCGGCCTTGAGGGTCAGCAGTTCACTCGCGGCGATCGCAGTGAGAGGTAGGTCGTGATGGCGCACGAAACGCTGCGCGTGGCGTCCAGGCCCGAGATCGATGAAGCGCGTGACGCCGTGTTCGACATGCAGTCGGCGCACCGTCGTCGCGAAGTCGCACGGTGCCGCGACGTTGGCCGCAAACTCCGCACCCACGTCATCGTCGATGGTGACGGCGCGTCCCCACAGTGTGGAGAACGTGGGCCGCTGAGCTGGCCGCAGGCCGCGTCGAGCAAGGGCCGCCAGCAGGATCTGGGCGAGTGGCACTTGCTCGCTCGCGTGTAGGGGGCACTGCCCGACCGCCAGCGCGCGCGCGCCGAGTGCATGCGCGCGGACAACCGCACCTTCGACCGCAGTTCGCGCGCCCGCCACCAGCAAGAAGCGTGGTGACAGCCGGCTCGTGCAGAGGCGGAGTTCGTCGCCGTGCGCGTGCAAGCGATCGGCGAGCGACGGCGTCGCGCAGTGCATGGCGGCGGTGGTTCCGGCGGCGGCTGGCAAAGGCGGCAAGGCGGCGGCAAAGGCCACCACCTCGCCAAACGAGGTGATGTCGGCATGGCAAGAACGCGCGACGTCGCCGATTGAGTAGCTGCACAACCAATGCGCATGCTCGCCGCGCTGTTCGAGTTCTGCCGCCATCGCCAACTGCATGGCGGTGACGGCGAGCGCCCGCCACGTCCACGTCGCGGCGCTCATGGGCAGTTCGTGTCCCGCGTGCAGGGCTCGTGAAAATGCCGCAAAGCCGTCGTGGGCTGCGAATGCGTTCGTCACCAGCTGCCAGCGCGTGGCAAAGCCCGGCAGGCGCAAGAGTGGCAAGTGTTCGGCGACGTGGGCGCAGCCGTTCAGCCCGGGAAAGACAAACGCGGTGCGTGGCGAGTCCATGGCAGGATGCCGCGCGCGCTCACTGCTTGGTCAGCGTCGCGACCGCGTTGGCCGAACCGCCCGCGTCGAAGGTGATCGTGACGTTGGCGGTGATCTGCGTGGCGTTCCACGTTCCCGTCAGCGTGAAGGTGTCGACGGCGCCAGGGATCGCGCTGCCGCTGCCGCTGAGGGTGCCGTTCGCAGCCAGCGTGCCGGTCAGCGTGCCGTAGACACTCGACGAGATGCTGATGAGGTTGGCGTTGGCGGAGCTGACCGATGCCGTGAACGACTCCGCGGCCGGGTTGGCACCGCCAAAGACGTTGCCGTCCATGTCGAACTGCAGCGTGTAGGTGCTGCCGCTTTCGGCGACGGTGACGGTGACAGCGCCCGTGCTCGAGAACGTCGTGTTCGTCCAGGTGCCGGTCCACGTGCCAAGGTAGGTCGCCGAGTTGAACGTGGCGGCGCCACCGCCACCGCCGCCGCCGCCACTGCAGGCGACGAACAGAAGCGGGGCGAGCAGAGAGGCAGAGAGGAACTTCTTCATGGCGATAGGGAGGTAGGTGGCGCCGACGTGGCGCGCTCCCCTGCCTGGGCGCCAGCAAGCTCTGGCGACCGCCACGATTCTTCCGGTGCTACGCCGCGGCGGTGGCGTTCATTCGCACAAGCGATAGCCGACGCCATGCACGGTCAGCAGCAGTTGCGGATGCGCCGGGTCCGCTTCGATCTTCTGGCGCAACTGGAAGACATGCGTGTCAACCGTGCGCGTCGTCGGGGTCGCGTCGTAGCCCCACACGGCGCGCAGCAGGTCGTCGCGTGTCTGCGCTTGGCCGCGGTGCCGCAGCAAGTGGGCGAGCAGGTCGGCCTCCTTCGGCAACAGCCGGAACACCACTTCGCCGCGGCGGCCGCAGTGACCCGCCACATCGACCTCTGCATCACCAAGGCGCACGCTGGTCGTCGGCTGGTCGGCGCGGCGTTGCACCGCTTGCATGCGCGCCGCGAGTTCATGCACGCTGAACGGCTTCACGACATAGTCGTCGGCGCCGAGTTGCAGACCGAGCACGCGCTGCGCCACTTCCCCGCGCGCCGTCAGCACGATGACCGGCGTCTTGTTGCCGCTCTTGCGCAGCGTGCGCAGCACGTCGAGGCCATCGCCGTCGGGCAAGCGCAGGTCGAGCAGGATCATGTGGAAGCGCTGGTGCGCGATGGCTTGCGTGGCGGCATGCAGATCGGCGCACGGATGCACGAGCCAGTCGCGGCCGCGAAAGAAGTCGACAAGGCTTTCGCGAATGCTCGCGTCGTCCTCGACCAGAAGCAGTTGGTTCACGACGCGGCCTCGCCGTGCAGCGGCAGTCGCAGCGTGAACACCGAACCGCCACCGTCGCGTTGGCGAACCTCGACACTGCCGTCGTGCACCTTCGCCGCGGCCGCGACGAGTGCGAGCCCGAGCCCACTGCCCGGCGTACTGGCCGTGGCGGTGCTGCCGCGAACGAAGGGCTGGAAGATGCCGCGACGTTCCACCGGCGGCACGCCCGGGCCGCGATCGGCGATTTCGATGACGAGCTCGTGGTTGTCGGCGAACGCGCGCACCGCGACCGTCGAACCTGGCGGTGCGTACTTGGCGGCGTTCTCCAGAAGGTTGCGCAGCGCGCGGCTCAGCACATCGACGTCGCCACGCACCGTCGGCAGCGAGCGCGGCACTTCCACAGTCAACTGTTGCGCCACGAGACGCAGTGCGGCGCGGCCCGCGCGCAGGCCACGCGCCAGCACGGCGCGGGCGGGCAGCACGTCGCGACGCAGCGCGGCCCCCTTCTGCAGGCGACCAAAGTCGAGGATGCGTTCGACCTGATCGGCGAGGCGACGCACGTCCCCGTGCAACGCCAGCAGGTAGTGCGGCACCCGCGCTGCTGGCACATCGCCCAGGGCCAACATCTCGGACTTGAGGGACAGCGCGGTCAGTGGCGTGCGCAGTTCGTGCGAGACGATGTCGACGAAGTCCGCGCGCAACCGAACGAGCGCCAGTTCGCGCCGCGTCAGCCGCCACAGCAGCAAGTTGCCAACCACGAGAGTGAGGATCGCCAACGTCAAGCTGGCGTGGGCGGCGAACGTCAGCAACGTGCTGGTTGGGGTCGCGATCGGCGGCGCCATCCAGTGCTCGGCCAGCACCGGCATCGCGCGGCCCGGTGCGTCGGCGACGAGCGTCGGGGTGGCGAGCACTTGCACACTCGGTTCTGCCCGCGCCGCGGCTGCGATGGCGCGCGCGCGGCACTCCTTCACTTCCACGCTGGGAACGACGCCGAGCCGACTGTCAGCGAGTGGCACCAGCACGCTGCCGTCGGGACCTAGCGAGAGGGTGTCGGGGGCTGGTCCGCCGCGCAGATGCAGGGCCGCTGTGGCGGCCGCGCGCAGGTGGCGCAAGGGGGCATCGTGGGCAAACGCCGGGATCGCGGCGATCAGTTCGGCCGCCACCGCTTCGACGGCCGCGGCCGGAACGCGTGGCACTTCACGCAGCAACCGCTGCATGGCTGGCTCGCGATCGGTGGTCGCAGCATCGGCCCAGGCAGCGCGCCGCAGTTCGGCCAGCAGCGCGAATGGCACCGGCCCGCAGAACGTGGCGTGGTGCTGTTGCAGCGCTTGGTCGAGCAAGTGGTCGGCGCTGTGGCGATCGGTGCGTGCATGCAAGTCGGCGTAGCGCAGCCAACCCTCGGGCGACAGGCTGCCATCGGCCGCCGCGTGGGCGAAGAAGGGCAAGGCAGCGGCGATGTCGCCGGCCGCGAGCTGACTGCCGGCGGCTTGCTCGGCGATGCTGGGAACACGCGTGCTGACGCTGGTGGTCGGCACCGCCGCGAACGGGGCGACGACGCGACGTTCCTCCGCGAGCAACAAGACGAGATCGAGCTGCGCGGCGGTCGAGTGCAGTTCGGCGTCGAGGGCGCGCGCCGCCGTGGCCAACGCCTGCTCGCTGGCTTGCCGTTCGGTCGCTAGCGCGCGGGCGACGACACCGCCATGCAGCAACCAGGCCCATGCCACCGTGAACGCGGCTGGCACCGCCAGCGTCAGCGCGAACAAAAGGCCAAGCCGTGCCGGAGCCGGGGTCACGCGGCGAATGCTAGTCGCGTGCCTTGGCGCCAGGTCATGGGCTTGTCAAACTGCGCCAACTCGTCGCGCCGGGCTTGGAGTTTCACAGCGCCATGACAACGACGAAGTCGCAATCGCCGTCTATGCGCACATGGCAACAACTCGATGCATGGGCGTGGCCGTGGCCGCGCTGTTCGTGTGTGCGCACCTCATCGCCCAGCAGGAGGCGACGACGGAGTCGCGCTTGGCGGCGGCGAAGTTGGCGGAGTCGCGCGGGGAGCTGGCGCTCGCTGAGCAGGACTTGCGGGCCGCGTTGGTGGGCAGCACGGGGGCCGCGCGCGCGCAGGTCGAGACGGAACTGCGCGGCTTGCTGGCGCGGCAAGGGCGGGCGGAGACGGCTGCCGTTCAGGACCCGGCGAACGGTGGCGATCCGATCCAGCGGTTGCTGGCGGTGCTGGAGCGTGGTTCGAATGATCGCCCGGAAGTACGAGCGGCGGTGGACGAGTTGCACTCGCTGCGGGCGTTGGCGTTGCCGGCGTTGTTGACGGCGCTGCCGAAGATGGGGCCGTTTGGGTTGTCGAATGCGATGTCGATCCTCTCCGAGCAGGATGATGCTCGCATTGCGCCGAGTCTTCTGGCTCGCATGGAAGGCGCTGACCCAGCGGTGCTCACGGCGATTCTGGCGCGCGTGGATGACATGCATTCATCGGTGGCGATGATGGTGGCGCGCGAAGTCGCGAAGCGGGACGTGCCACCAAACACGTTGATCACCGCGTTGCAGGTCTTGCTCCATCACCGCACTGAGCAGGAGGCGCCGCGTGAGCTGGCCTTGCGGTTGGCGAAAGTACCATCGACGCAGGCAGTCGTTCTGGAACTCGTCCGCAAAGAGAAGGCTGGTTGGGTGATGGAGACCCTGACCGAACTGATGGCCGCGACCGACCCGAGCGTTCGCGCCGGCGCGACGTCGCGATGGTTGGTGCTGCAGAAGGACCTCACCGAGGCGGCGGCGTTGGCGCAGATTGGCAAGCTGCCGTCGGCACAGCAATGGTGGGTGGCGCGCGATGCGGCCGCGTTCCACCCGACGTGGGTGCAATGTGGACTGATGGCGCTGCAGGGGGCCGACCGCGATGGGGTTCGCAAGGAATCATGGTTTCAGGCAATGGAGTGGTGGCGCCAGCCGGAGCAAGCCGCACCGGCGTTGTTGGCACTGCCTGACACCACAACGGCTCTCGACCATGTCGCGATGATGGTCGCGCGAGGCTGGGTCGCGCCCGTCAGTTTGCAGGAGCCGCTGGAACGGGCTGTGGTTGCGTCGGCTTCTCAGGGGCCGTGGCAGACCTTGATTCGCGCCATGCCGACAGCCGACGAAGGGCGAGCGTTGGCGACGTGGGACCGCATGGGGCCTGAGGTTCGCTCGGTGTTCGTCCGCTATGCAGTCGAAGGCGGCAAGCCGTGGTTCCGTCTGGTTGCCAAGTATCTCGCGTCGAGTGAGCGGGCCGACGGCATCGCTGAGCAGTGCATCCCGCTGGATTGGAACGGCGCGCCGCCGGAAGCGATCGACGCGTTGGTCGCCGTGGTTGAACGCTTCCCGACCGATGCCAAAGGGCAGTTCATGCCTTGGCATGAAGCGGTGATGACCGCCTATCGAATGAGCCCCAATCTGCCGGCTGCCGTTGTGCTGCCGCTGGCGGCGCGTGATTACTCACCGGCATTTGCGCAGGTGGCGACCAAGCATCCACACGACGCCCTGGCATTCGCGCGGTCGAAGATCATGAACCTGAACCTGCACGAGTCCTTGGATGGGTTGCTCCGGCAACACGGCACCGCAGCCGATGTGCCGCTCGCGGCTCGTCTCATCCCCATGGATGGAGGCTGGCGCACCTGGCCAGGGATCGAGTCATTGTTTCTTCGTTATGGTTCGGGACGCCTCGAAGTCGTCGCTCTCGGACGCAGTTTGCCGAATGAGTCGGGGTTCCTTCGTTCCTACCGTCAGAGCCATGCCCTGCGCGCCACCAAGGGACTGCGGGCCGAACAGCTCGCCGATGTGTTGGCGATGCTGGGTGATCTCGACCAGACGGTTGCAGAGCACGCCGAGCGGTGGCTCGGACCGCAGCTGCAACCGGAGCACGGTCCCCTGCTCACCCAGGCAGTCGAGTCGCTGTTGGCGAAGCCCATCGACGACAGCATGACCGAGCAGTTGCTCACCCTGTTGCGCTTGATGTCCGCAACGAAAGACCTGAAGTGTGCGCCGGTCGCGCAGCGCGTGCTGCAACAGTCAGACCTGCACGACGCCGTCGCCGACCAAGCAACGAAGACAGCGCTGGCCTTGGCCGGACCCGAGCGGCGTCGACTGCTCGCGGAGCTGCTGACTTCACCGCATCCAGGCATCATCGCCGTGGCGCTCACGGATGCTGAGATGGCGACGAATGCTGACCTGCGCGCACTCGGCAAGGCCGCGATCCTTCGTCTCGGGGAGCGGTTGTCTGTCGGCGACAACGTCTTCGAGGCGCTCGCCCCGATCGACGCCGTGTCGCTCGCGAGCGATCTGCTGACGAGCGCACGCTTTTCGATGTTGCCGCGGAGTCTTTGTCTGGCGGCGGTCACGCGGTTGCGCCGGTCGCCGGTTGTTGGCTCGCTCGCTTCGACCATCGCCCTCGGTATTGCCCATCCAAGCCAGGACGTGCGCTGGCGCGTCGCCGTCGAACTCGGCAACACGTTCACTCGCGCCGCCGCGCCGTTCTTGCTCGAAATGTTGAAGGACGAGAGTCCCGACGTTCGCAAAGTGGCGCAGACCAGCCTGGACCAGATCGCCAACTACCTCGACGCGCGGGCTAAGTGGGAAGAGCGTTTGAAGTGACCGCGGCAGGAACCGCCGCTCAGTCGGCCAGCACCGCGTCGACGGAGTCCGCATCGAGGATGCGGTCCGTCCAGCGGTCGAGGTCCTGCAGGCTGCCACGTTCGACGCGTTCGATCATCGCGGTGGGCAAGGGACCAAACCGCTTGGCGAGTAGCCGGAGCAGCGCTTCGGCTTTGCCCTCGGCTTTGCCTTCGGCCTTACCTTCGGCCTTGCCCTCAGCCTTGCCCGCGGCCTTGCCTTCGGCGCGACCCTGATTGCGACTCTCCTGGCGAATGCGTTGTCCGGTTGTCATCTTGACTCCCTCTGGTT
>CANEYR010000006.1 GCA_947444055.1 Planctomycetota bacterium | reverse complement strand
CCGACGTGCGGATCTTCGATTGCAGCCATCCGCGCGACGTGACGGCAGACCAGCTCGCCATGCTGCAGGACGCGACCGCGATCTGGTTTGGTGGCGGCCGCCAATGGCGCCTCGTCGACGCCTTCGCGGGCACCGCCGCTATCGCCGCGTTTCATGGCGTGCTCGCGCGCGGCGGCGTCATCGGTGGCAGTTCGGCGGGAGCCACGATCCAGGGCGACTTCTTGGTGCGCGGCAGTCCCCTCGGCAACACCGAGATGTGGTGCGAAGGCTACGACCGCGGCCTGGCGTTCTTGCCTGGCTGCGCCATCGACCAGCACTTCCTCGCGCGCCGACGCGAAGGCGATCTCACGGCGCTGATCCAGAAGATCCCCCAGTGCATTGGTCTGGGCATCGACGAAGGCACCGCGGCGATTGTGCGCGGCAGCGTGCTCGAGGTGCTCGGCGACAGCAAGCTAGCCGTGTTCGACGCGCGCAAGCCCGGCAGTGCGGTCCTCGCGACGTGGTTGTCGGCGGGTGAACGGTGGGACCTCGTCGCCGGTACGCGTCGCTGAACGCGGATCAGCAATCGTCGTCGTCGTTGCCAAACAGCACGGCCTGCACGGGGCAGGTCAGCACGTCGAGGCCAACCGTGACTGGCGTCAACAGGATGCGCAGTCCCAGCAAGCTCCACGACCACTCGGTGCCCTCGTCGTAGGCAAACACCGTCTCTTCCTGATGGGTGAACGCGTCGACCTCGCTATCTGGCAGGACCCCCCACAAGCCCATCGTGAAGCAGCTGGTGCACAAGAACGGCAGCGCCACGACGCTCACGGCACGCCACAGCCGAGCAGTTGGTTTCAACATGGCGGCCCGCAGCGTCACCCGTTCCCTCGCCGTGGCGCGCGCCGAAAACTAGATGCTTCAGCGAGTCTCGAGGAACGCCTGCAAGACCGACCCCACCGGCCCCATCGGCGACAGGTCGAGATCGTTGTGGCCGCACCCAGGCACCGACTGAAAGCGAGCCTGCGGCAGCGCCTTCGCCAGTTCGCGGCCATAGTGGTCGGGCACAATGGTGTCCGCATCCCCGTGCAAGATCAGCGCCGGGCAACGCACGCCACCGGCCACCGCCAGATTGTCGAAGCGATGCGTCAGCAACAGCCCGACCGGCAGCCACCAGAATTGGCGTTTTGCCACCGCCACCAAGTTGGTCGGCGGTGCCCTCAGCACGAGCTTGTCGATGCCGCCCTTCGCCGCCACATGCACGGCGCAGAAGCTGCCAAGCGAACTGCCCACCACGACCAGCGGCACCTGCAGCACCGCCGCGCGCGCCTTGGCAAACGTGGCCGCCGCATCGGCCGTGGCCAACAAGCTCGCGACCGACGGCCGCCCACCACTGGCACCAAAGCCGGGATGCTCGACGCCGATGACTTCGAAGCCATAGCCCGCGATCACGGCCGCATTGGCAGCCGCGGCGTACAGGTCTTCCCCGTTGCCGCCGAAGTAGATCGCCACCCCGATCGGTCGAAGCACCGCCACCGTTGCAATGCGCGTGCGAAAAACGCCTTGCTCGAGCCACGCCATCACGACCGGCGGCGACACCCGTGGCACCCCACGATCGCCATGCCCGGCCCCGGGAAACACCATGCGGTCCTGCATGACCCACAAGAACCCGCAGAGGGCGAGGTAGAGCAGCACCGCAACGACGAGCGCAAAAGCCATAGTACGACGTAGCCAGCGCACCCGGTTAGGCCGACCCGAGGCGCGCGGCGAGCAACGACTCGACGTACTTCGCCAACACGTCGACCTCGATGTGCAGCGGTTCGCCGACCTTGCGCAGCCCGAGCGTCGTCATCTGCGCCGTATGCGGAATGACCGCGATGCGAACGGCGCCGTCGCGCCGTTCGGCAATCGTCAGCGACACCCCATCCAACGTGATCGACCCTTTTTCGACGCAGTACTTGCGCAGGTCGGTCGGCACTTCGACCCACAGCTGCCCGCCTTGCCCAGGATCCATGGTCGCCATCGCCCGACCGACGCCATCGACATGCCCCTGCACCAGGTGCCCTCCCAGCGGCTCGCCAGCTCGCAGCGCCCCTTCCAGATTGATCGGCGTGCCAATCGGCACCGCTCCGAGCCAAGTTCGCTGCAAGGTCTCGCCGGTCAAATGGAACGTCGCGACTCCAGCCTGCATCTGCACTACGGTGCAGCAAACCCCGGACAGGGCAATCGAATCGCCGAGGCGAAAAGGCTGTGCCAAGCCATCGATCGCGACTTCGAGGCGAACTTCTTCGCCCACCGCCAACCGACCCCGCACCACGCCTACCGCCTGCACGAGCCCCGTGAACATGGAAAAGAGCGTAGTCGCGAACACGACGGGAGCACCAGCCGACTTGACCGACCACCACCTCGCCCCTAGTCTCCCCGCCCCTTCTTCGCGGCAAGGCACCTTGCGCTGCGCCATCCTGACCCTCTTTCCGAAGGCCCTGCGGCCTTACCTGGACGAGAGCATCCTCGGGATTGCACAGTCCCAGGGCAAGCTTCGGGTCGACCTGGTCGACTTCCGAGACTCGACCCTGGACCCGCACCGGACGGTCGACGATCGACCGTTTGGTGGCGGGCCAGGCATGGTGCTAAAGCCCGAACCGATCTTTTCAGCTGTTGAAGACTTGGAACGAGCGCACGGCTCGTTCCGCAAGGTCTTGCTCTGTCCCCGCGGTCGCACCTTCGACCAAGCCAAAGCACGCGAACTCAGCCAGTGTGAACGGCTGCTGTTCTTGTGCGGGCGCTACGAAGGATACGACGAACGCATCCGCCAAGGATTTGCCTGGGAGGAGATTTCGCTCGGTGACTTTGTCATTGCTGGCGGCGAACTCGCCGCCCTGGTGATGCTCGAAGCCGCAGTGCGATTGATCCCAGGCGTTCTCGGCTGTGCGCAGTCTGCGGTGCTCGAATCCTTCGAAGGCGAATGGCTCGACTACCCGCAGTACACGCGGCCACGCGAGTTTCGCGGCATGGCGGTGCCCGACATCCTGATGTCGGGCGACCATGCGGCGGTGGCTCGCTGGCGACTGGAACAAGCCAAGGTCTTCACGGCGCAGAAGATCGCACGAAGTAGTGCCCAGCCGAAGACACCAACCCCGAACACACCAACGACGACTTTCCAACCTCCCGCCGACCAGCGCGAGCCTGAGTAACGAACCATGAATCTCCTGCGCACGCTCGAACTCGAGCACATGAAGCCGAGCATCCCTGACTTCGGAATCGGCGACTCCGTCGAAGTCCACTATCTGATCAAGGAAGGCGACAAGGAGCGCGTGCAGTTGTTTTCGGGCACGGTGATCTCGTTGCAAGGTGCTGGCCCGCGCCGCAGCGCGACCATCCGGCGCTTGGTCAGCGGCGAAGGCGTCGAACGCACGTTCCCGCTGCACAGCCCGCGCGTCGCCGACATCCAGGTCAAGGAACGCGGCATCATCCGCCGCGCCAAGCTCTACTACCTGCGCGATCGCGAAGGTAAGTCGACCCGCCTCAACCCAAACCTGGGCAAGCTGCAGCACCCGCGCTCGCGCAAGGGTGACGGCAAGCAAGCCAGCAAGGCCAAGGCCCAGTAGTGGCCGGGTCGAGAATTGGCAGCTTGTCGGTTGCCAATTTGTCGGCTGCAGGTGCTCGTCCGAATCTCTCCACCGCTATGGGGCCAATGCCGATGATCGGCGGCGGCCCTGTTTCGATTCTGCACCCTCCGTTTGTGGCCATGGGGCCAACCGGCTCGCGCCTTCCCGCGCGGGCCCAACTGCTCGGCCGCGGGGTCGAGTGCGCCGCACTCGTTCCTACAAGCCGCCCCTACTGACATGCTCGAGAACGCCCGTCGTCAGTTGTTTCTGGTCCTGCTGTCTATCGTCGCCGGCCTGATCTGTGTCCTCACTCTGAAGGTGCCGCTAGGGCCAGACCTCAAGGGTGGCACGCAGCTGCGCTACGAAGTTCCGCCTGACGTGCTTGAGGAACTGAAGCGCAAGGAGAAGGCCTCGATCGACGAGATCATGGCGCAGACGCTCTCGGTGATCACCGAGCGCATCGACCCGTCGGGAACGCTCGACGTGATGATCACGCGCAGCGGCGACAGCGGCATCCTGATCGAACTGCCGTGGTTCGAGAGCTCGCAGGAGCGCGCCGCGGTGCTCGCCCGCATCGCCAATCTCGGCAAGCTCGAGATGCGCATCGTCGCCGACAAGGACTATGGCGACGGCCAAGTCACGTTCGTGATGCAGCAAGAGTCGCAGCGGCTGACCATGTGGTTGCAGAACCCCGAGAACAAGCAGCTGATCAAGGACGACTACCGCAACATCCGCCGCTTCAACGAGAACACCAGCGGCCAAGGCCCGATGCAAGTCGGCAACCTGGCGTGGTACCCACGCCTGATCAAGCCCGACACCAAGAGCGGTGAAGGCAAGGTCTGGGATCGCACGTATTCAGGCATGCCGTCGCTGCAGGCAGCGGTGGTCAAGGCCTACGACGACATCGACTTCAACGGCGGCCTGATTCCGGAGGCCATCACCAAGCTGCCGGTGGCCCAGCAGTTCCTGGTTGAGTTCCTCGCCCTCAACATGAGGGAGACTCATTTCGAGGGTAAGGACCTGGACCCGTCCGGTGTCGGTCCTGGCAACAGCAATACTGGTGGCCTCGGCGTCAACTACGCGATCGAGCCAGGCCGCAGCGGCGAGTATGCCGACTGGTCGGAGAAGTACATCGGCAAGTCCAGCGCCATCG
Source organism: Planctomycetota bacterium (assembly GCA_947444055.1). GTDB lineage: Bacteria > Planctomycetota > UBA1135 > UBA1135 > UBA2386 > UBA2386. The sequence continues at coordinate 108,819 of CANEYR010000006.1, read as the reverse complement.
TGTTGAACGGGGTCGTGCGTTCAGCACCCGTGTTCGAGAGCAAGATCCCCGGCCGCGGCATCATCAGTGGTGACTTCACGGCGGCCGAAGTCGACGAATTGGTCAAGGTGCTCAAGACCGGCTCGCTGCGCGTCGAACCCGACCTGGTCAGCAACGACTCGATCGGACCGAGACTCGGCCGGGCAGCGATCGAACGCGGCGCCTTGTCGCTCATCGCCGGCAGCGTGTTGGTGTTCGCCTTCATGCTGCTCTACTACCGCATCGCCGGCATCATCGCCTGCGTGACGCTGGTGCTGAACGTCTTCCTGCTCTACGCAGCGATGCTGTTCATGCAGGCGACGATCACGCTGCCAGGCCTTGGCGGCATCGTGCTGACGATGGGCATGGCCGTCGACGCCAACGTGCTCATCTACGAGCGCATTCGCGAAGAGCTGGCGAAGGGCAAGGACCTGCTGGTGGCCGTACGCGCCGGTTTCGAAAAGGCGATGTCGGCGATTCTCGACTCCAACATCACGACGTTCTTGGTGGGCTTGGTGCTCTACAACGTCGGCGTCGGTCCGGTGCGCGGCTTCGCGGTGACGCTGATGGTCGGCATCGTGACGACCGTGTTCACGCAGTTCTTCGTGACGCGCTTGCTGTTCCACGTCGCCCTCGAGAAGAACTGGTTGCGCGACTACAAGCCGCGCTCGCTGTTCGCGAACCTCAACGTCGACTTCGTCAAGTACATCAAGGTGTGCGTGACGGGCAGTGCTGTCTTCATCGGTGTCGGCCTCGTCTACGCGGTGTTCGTCGCCCCGCGCGAAGTCACGCTCGGCATCGACTTCACCGGTGGCGCCAACATGCGCATGGTGCTCGCTCAGCCCATGACGACTGAGGTCATCAAGGGCAAGCTGGCGGGTGACGCCGCCTTCGACCAGGCCTACCCCAACGCGCAAGTCAACGCGTTCGGCGAGCTCAACGCCGACGGCACCGGCAACGAGTTCAACGTGCGCATCAAGTTGAACGACACGCAACGAGTGGTGGTCGAAGCGGGCCGCAAGCAACATCGTGAGAACCGGCTGAAGGCCGAGCAAGACAAGCTGGCCCCGCCAGCCGCCTACGAGCCACCCTACGTCGGCGAGTTGCGCCGCATCTTCAGCGACCAGTTGGTGAAGCCTGCGTTCAGTACGCCGACGATCATGAAGGTGCCCGGCAGCGACAACCTGCAGTACGCGATGATCGACGTCTTCTTGCAGCAACCGGTCGAACTGGCCAAGGCAAGAGAGGCGCTGGCCAAGGGTCTGCCGAGCAGCCTCGTGAATCCGGTCGGGGACGCCACCGCCACGCAAGCCAAGGATCTGCGTATCGAGTGGACCACGCAATCGAGCGTGCGCCCATGGGAGCTACCGGCGACCGTGCAGAGCGAACTCGCCAAGCTCAAGGACGTCACCGGCGCCGCGCTGTCCTTGTCCGACCCGTTCCCAGAGGCGCAGGAAATCCAAGGCCGCTTGGTCAATGACCTGCGCAACGCCGCCATCGGCGCCCTGATCCTTGCATGGGGTCTGATCGTGCTTTACCTGCGCGTTCGCTTCCACGAGTACAAGTATGGCATCGCCGCCGTCGTGGCGTTGATCCACGACGTGCTGGTCGCCCTCGTCGCCGTGGTGATCTGCAACCACCTGGAACTGGTCAGCGCCGAGATCAACCTAGCGATGATCGCCTGCTTCCTGACGATCATTGGCTACTCCGTGAACGACACGATCGTCATCTTCGACCGCATCCGTGAGAACGCGACGGACAACGCGCGTCTGGGTGTGGTCGAGCCGTTCCGCGATCTGATCAACCGCGCCCTCAACCAAACGATGTCGCGCACGTTGCTGACCAGCGGACTCACCCTGCTGGTCGTCATCGCGCAGTTCGTCGTCAACTACCGCAGCGGCTCCGACCTCGAGTCGTTTGCGTTCGCGATGATCATCGGCATGGTGTCAGGCGTCTATTCGACGGTCTACATCGCCGCACCGGTCTTGATCTGGCTCGACAAGGGCGACCTGTCGCGGCCCAAGGTGGCGCCGGCCCCCGCCGCCGAACCGGTCGAGACGCCCGTCAGCTGATCGACCTGCCGCGCGCACCAACCATGGTGCGCGCGACCGACCGACGCGGCCGCGCCCACGGCCACTCGCCATGCAAGCCCCCTACGCGACGCCGCACATGCCCTCTCGGCTCGCGCCGTTCGATTTGCGAACGACGCCACTGCTGCGCACGGACGTGTTGGTGATCGGCGGTGGCATTGCCGGCGCGTGCAGCGCCCTGCATGCCGCCGACGCCGGCGCGCAAGTCCTGGTGTTGACCAAGGACGATGTCGGCGACACCAACACGGCGTGGGCGCAAGGCGGCATCGCGGTCGTGCAGTTGCCCGAAGACAGCCTCGACTCCCACATCGCCGATACCCTGCTGGTCGGCGCGGGCATCGCCGATCCCGCCGTCGTGCGCGCCGTCGTGCAGTCCGCTGGGGAGGCCGTGCATTGGCTTGAACAACTCGGCACGCGCTTCGATCGCCACCAAAAAGATCCCGGCGCCCCGCTCGCGCTCTCCCGCGAAGGGGGCCACAGCCACGCGCGCGTCGTGCACAGCCACGGCGACGCCACCGGTCGCGAGATCCAGCGGGCCCTCGCCGCCGCCCTGGCGGCGCACCCGCGCATCACCGTGCGTTCGCACGTGTTCGTGCGCGACCTCGTGCTGGCCGACGGCCGCTGTGTCGGCGCCGTCGGTCTGCAAGATGGCATGGAGGTCGCGGTCGAAGCGGGAGCGATCGTCATCGCCAGCGGCGGCACCGGGCAAATCTATCGCGAGACCACGAACCCAACCGGCGCTTCCGGCGACGGCCATGCCCTGTGCTTCCGCGCCGGCGCCCGCATGGCCGACTGCGAGTTCGTGCAGTTCCATCCGACCACGCTCTACATCGCCGGCGCGTCGCGCTTCCTCATCAGCGAAGTCGTGCGCGGAGCTGGCGCGGTGCTGCGCGATCGCAACGGCGAGCGCTTCATGGCGGACGCGCACCCGATGCAAGAACTTGCCCCGCGCGATGTCGTCAGCCGCGCCATCCTCGACCGCATGGTCGCCACCAACGACACCCACGTCTACCTCGACCTCAGCACGGTGAAGGGCGACCCGCGCACGCTGTTCCCGTCCATCGCGCGCATCTGTTCGACGTTCGATCTGGACCTCGCCAAGGACCCGATCCCGGTGCGCCCGGGCGCTCACTACTTCGTCGGCGGCGCCGCCACCGACCACGCTGGGCGCACCAACGTGCCAGGCTTGTTCGCAGTTGGCGAAGCGGCGGCTTCTGGCCTGCACGGAGCCAACCGCCTCGCCTCCAACAGCCTGCTCGAAGGGGCGGTGATCGGACAAGCCGCTGGGCTCGCTGCCGCCGACACCGCGCGCCAAGGCCATGCCGACTTGCCGCGCGTCGGCTCGGGGCCGCAGATCGCGCAAGATCCGCCGCGCCTATCCCACGACGACCTGCTGTACTCGCTGAAGAGTCTGATGTGGCGCCAGGTCGGCTTGCGCCGCACCCAAGCTGGCCTGCAGGACGCTCGCAACCGCATCGGCTTCTGGCATCACTACCTGGTGAAGGCGCCGCTGCCCGACCGCGCTCGCTGCGAACTCGCCAACATGCTGACGGTCGCCGCCCTCGTGGCGGAAGCCGCCATCGCGCGCGCCGAATCGCGTGGTACCCACTTCCGGGACGACCATCCAACCCGCGACGACGCGACGTTCTGTCGCAGGATCTTCCTGGAACGGCGTCCAGATGGTGCAATTCGCACTGACCTCGGCCCCCTGCTCGCGCCAACCGACCGCCCATCCTCGTGAGAACCGATCCGATCGACACCCGCCAAGGCCACGCTACCGAAGCCATCCTGTTCGGCCTCGTGCCCATGGGCGATCCCCGCACTGCTGCCGAAGCGCTGCACGAACTGCAGCTGCTCGCCGAGACTGCGGACTTCGTGCCGGCTGGTTGCATGGTGCAGCATCGCCGCCACGCCGACCCGCACAGCTACTTCGGCAGCGGCAAGCTCGAAGAACTGGCCGAAGTCGTCAAGCTCGCGCACAGCAGCGCCATCATCTGCGACGACTCGCTGACGCCCAACCAAGCGAAGGCGATCGAAGCCGCGGTCGGCGTGCCGTGCCTCGATCGCAGCGAACTGATCCTGCAGATCTTCGCCATGCACGCGCGCACCCCCCAGGCCAAGCTGCAAGTCGAACTCGCCGCACTGCAGTACGAGATGCCGCGCCTGCGCCGTCGCTGGACCCACCTCGAACGCCAACGCGGCGGCATCGGTGTGCGCGGCGGTGCGGGTGAAAAGCAGATCGACGTCGACCGCAACCTGCTGAAGACGCGCATCTCCACCATCAACCGCGACCTCGAAAAGATCGAGGAGCACAAGGTGCGGGAAGTGCAGGCGCGGCCCGACCTCTTCACGATCGCGCTGGTCGGCTACACCAACGCCGGCAAGTCGTCGTTGATGAACAAGCTGACCGACGCCGGCGTGCTGGCTGAGAACCGCCTGTTCTCGACGCTCGACACGCGCACGCGCCCGTGGCGATTGTCCGGTGGCCGCACCGTGCTGCTGACCGACACCGTCGGCTTCCTGCGCAAGCTGCCCCACCAACTGGTCGCCAGCTTCCACGCCACGCTCGAAGAAGCGTTGCACGCCGACCTCTTGCTGGTGCTCGTCGATGGCAGCTCGGCCGAGGCCGTCGAACAAATGCAGACGGTCGACGAAGTGCTGGAGACGCTCGGTTCGCAGAACCTGCCGCGCATCACCGTTCTCAACAAGCTCGACCTCGTCACCGACCGCGCCAACTTGACCCCGCTGTGGCAAATCGATCCGCGCGCCGTGCCGGTGTCGGTGCTGACCGGCGATGGCTTGCCAGACTTGTTCGCTGCGATCCAGAACCACTTGGCCGCCGTCGAGCAACGCGTAGAACTGCTGCTGCCGCACTCCGCGGGGGCGCTGCACGGCGAGATCCGCGCCAAGGCGACGGTGCTGTCCGAGTTCTACACCGAAGAAGGTTGCCTGATGACGATCCAGGTGTCGCCCGCCTTGCTCGGCCGCCTGATGGCCGGTGGCGCCCGCGTCACCGAGAAGAACCGGCCACCGAGCGACTCCGCCGCCGACTCGTGATCGAACGCGGGCCAGCGCCCGGATCGCGGCCGCTGCCGCGCCTCGTCTACGTGCTCGGCATGGTGTCGTTCTGCACCGATCTCGCCAGCGAGATGATCGTGCCGTTGTTGCCCACCCTGATGACTTCGCTGGGTGCCAGCATGCTGCAGCTCGGTCTGCTGCAGGGCGCGAGCGACCTCGTCGTCGCCATGCTCAAGGTGCTCAGCGGCCGCCTCTCCGACCGGCAGCGACGACGGCGCCCATGGCTGCTCTGGGGCTATGGCATCTCGTCGCTGCTGCGACCGCTGTTCGCGTTCGTCGGCACGCCGCTGCAAGCGATCAGCGTGCGCCTGCTCGATCGCGTCGGCAAAGGTCTGCGAGCGGCGCCACGAGACGCACTGCTGACCGCCGCCGTACCGAGCGACCGCCGCGGCCATGCCTTTGGGGTGCAGCGTTCGCTCGACCATGCCGGGGCCGTGGCCGGCGCCTTGGTCGCCAGCGGTCTGCTGTTCGCAGGGTGGGAACTGCGCTGGGTCTTCGCCGCGTCGCTGCTGCCCGGCCTCGCCGCGATCGCGTTGATTGCGTTCGCGGTACGCGACGTCGAAGCGCCCCCCACAGCCAAGGCTCCCCCCGCGGCAACCACCCCGCCCCGCAGCCTCTACCCCGTGCTGGTCGTGGTCGCCTTGTCGACGATCAGTGGTGCCATCGACCTGTTCGCACTCGCGCGCGCCAGCCAACTCGGTGTCGCCACCGTGGCACTACCGCTGCTGTGGGTCGTGTTGCACCTCACCCGCTCCCTGCTCGCCGCACCGCTGGGCCGGATCGCCGACCGACTCGGCTGCAAGGCCGTCATCGGTACCGGACTGCTTGGCCAGGCCTTGGTGTTGCTCGCCTTCGCGACCACGGCGAACGCCACGCTGCTGTGGCCGCTGTTCGCGCTGCTCGGACTGCACGCGGCGTTCACCGAAGGGGCCGAACGCGCACTCGTCGCCGCGCACGCAGGCACTGCCAACCGCGGTACGATCTTTGGCATCTACCACGCCGTGCACGGCCTCGCGGCGTTCGTTGGCGCCTTGTCACTCGGCGCCCTTTGGGATGCGCACGGCGCGTCGGCGGCCTTCACTCTGGCGAGCCTGGCCGCTGCCATCGGGTTCGTGGCACTGCTGACCTTGCCACCCTCAAATCCGCAGAAATCTGACTCGCCGCCAGAGACGTGACCGCACGTTCACCGATCGATCTTCGGCCCAAACTGTCTTCGCTTCACCCTGCACCGCGGGATCCTTGCCAAGGCGAGATGCTGTCAAAGATCTGCAGCGAAGGCGGTTGTTGGATGACGATCCATGGCGCCCTACCGTACGAAGCCCGCCAAGCTGTCGGGAAACTTCATGGATTTCGTACGGGGACTTCCCCACCGCGGATCGCTGTATGCTCCGGGCGACTGGCAGTCGCTCTGTGGCGCCTTCCAGGTTCCACGCCCCGTCCCCCAAGGATCCATGCGCACTTCACTCACAAGACTCACTCTTCTGCTCAGCAGCACTCTCGCCGCCGCTTCGATGGCGTTGGCCCAGAACGACGGTGACGCCCCCAGGGTGTCGAACGACCCACGCGTGCTGCTCCGCTACGCCACCTTCGACCCCATTGCGAACCCACCGGAAGTTCCCGCCGCGCTGCGTGCGGCCGCCGACACCAACCTGTGGATCGTGCAGTTTGTCGGAACTCCCACGGATGAAGACCGTGCCCCGATGCTGGCCACCGGCGCCAGGGTCCACGGCTACCTGCCGCACGACAGCCACATCGTGCGCATGGAACGTGCTACGCGCGACCTGGTCGCCACGATGAAGAACGTGCGCTGGATCGGCGCCTACCAACCGGCCTACCGCCTCGAAGGCGTGCTGCTCGCAGAACACCTCACCGGCGCCGCCGTTCCGACCCGCGTCTACAACATGGTGATGGCCGACAAGCGCAACGACAAGAAGGCGCTCGAAGCCAAGATCGTCGCCATGGGCGGCAAGGTCGTCGATCGCCACGAACGCGGCCTCCTGTTCACCGCCGAACTGACCGGCGCGCAATTGCTCGCCGCCGCGCGCCTCGACGAGGTGGTGTGGATCGACCGCTGGACAGCGTCGGGCGAAGACATGGACAACGCCCGCATCGTGCAAGGCTCGAACGCCCTCGAAACCGCCGCCGGCTACACCGGTATCGGCGTTCGCGGCCACGTCTACGAAGGTGTCGAAGCAGGGCACACCGACTTCACCACCGCGCTCACCAACGTTCGCAGCAGCGGCGCCAGCCAGGCGCACGGCCACTGCACGGCCGGCTGCATCTTCGGCAACGGCACCAGCGCCCCGCAAGCGCGCGGCCACGCACCGGGTGCGGTCGGCTTCTACACCAACTACACCACGGTCACCGCGGGCTTCTCGCGCAACATGGTGATCGACGACGTCGTCAACGTGCACAACTGCATGTTCACGACCGCGTCGTGGGGCGGCGCGCAGACGGTGAGCTACACGTCGGCGTCGGCTGACGCCGACGACATCGTGTTCGACCACCGCATCCCGTGGACGAACAGCATGTCGAACCTGGGCAACCAGAACGTGCGTCCCGAAGCGTGGGCCAAGAACGTGATCTCGATCGGCGGCCTGTCGCACGGCAACGATGCCAACCCGGCCAACGACGTCTGGACCAGTGCCTCGATCGGCCCGGCCGCCGATGGACGCCTGAAGCCGGACCTTTGCAACTTCTACGACAACGTCTGGACCTCGGACCTCACCGGCGCCGCGGGCTACTCGGCCGGCAACTCGACCACGGGCTTCAACGGCACGTCGTCGGCGACGCCGATCACCGCCGGCCTGAACGCGCTGGCGATCCAGATGTACACGGACCACATCCTCAACAACACGCCGCGCGTGATCAACGGCACGCGGTTCCAGAACCGGCCGTACGCGCAGACGCTGAAGGCGCTGCAGATCGCGTGCGCGTCGATCTATCCGGTCGCCCAGGCCACCCGCGCGCAAGCAGGCTGGGGCTACGCCAACGTAGCTACGATCTACAACCGGCGTGACAACCTGGTGATCATCCCGGAGGACGTGCCGATCACGCAGGGCGCCACGCACACCTACTCGATCCAGGTAGCACCCGGTGAGACGCAGCTGAAGGTCTGCATGACCTACCTCGATCCGGCCGGCGTCGTCGCCGCTGCGATCGACCGCGTCAACGACCTGTCGCTGACGGTCACGTCGCCCGGTGGCACGATCTACCGCGGCAACAACGGCCTCACCGCCAACAACACGTCGACCTCGGGCGGCGTCAACAACACGATCGACACCGTCGAGAACGTGTTCCTGAACAACCCGGTGGCCGGCACGTGGACGGTGACCATCACCGCCCCCACCGTCACCACCGACGCGCACGTCGCCACTGCGGCGACTGACGCGACCTACGCGCTGGTCGTCAACGGCGGCACGCTCCTCACCGGCTCGGGCTGCGCGCGCTTCGTTCCGGACGCCAGCCTGACCGGCACGGAGAACTACTACCCGTGGGGCGGCTACGCGCCTTCCACGCTGGCGACGATCTACACCGGCGGCAACAGCGGCAATGCCGGTGGCGCGGTGTACTACAACGTCACCGTCACCAACCCGATGTATGTGACGTCGCTCGACATCCACACCAACGTCTTGGTCGGCAGTGAGCTGCGGCTCGACGTGTATCGCACCGCGGTCGGTGGCACGCACATCGGCAACGAGGCCAATGCGGCCCTGTGGCTGCCGATGACGGCGGGCAAGGGCACGGCGGCGGGCGCGAACCTGCCGAGCCGGATCGACCTCGCCACACCGTTCTATCTGGCGGCCGGCACCTATGGCTTCGCAGTCGTCGCGGGCAACTTCCCGCACCACTACACCAACGGCACCGGTGCCAACCAGAACTACAGCGACGCCAACGTGGCGATCGCCTGCGGTTCGGCCACGAACGTCCCGTTCAGCGGCGTTCCCTTCTCGCCGCGCGTCGCCAACATGACGCTTGGCTATCGCCTCGACAGCGCGCAGGGCACGAACATGCGCTACCAGACCATCCTGCGGCAGGGTGAACTGGCCATCGCCGGCAACATCACTGGGCTCGCGTTCTCGGCGGCCGACACCGGTCGCCACTGGAGCTCGTCGCTGACCGTGCGCATGTCGCACGTGCCGGCCGGCCACGTGATGTCGACGACGTTCGCGACCAACCTGCCGACGCCGGTGACGGTGCTCAGCCAGTCGAACTACAGCTTCGACTACCAGAACGAGCAGTGGCGCGAGATCGGCCTGCAGGCGCCGTTCGCCTACAATGGCACGTCCGACGTCGTGGTCGACATCGTCTCGCGCGGCAACTGGCAGACGACGACGGCCGGATTCCATCGCGCTGGCTCGGAGCCGCGCGTCTACGACGCCGTCTGGACTGGCGCAACGCCGGTGACCGGAGCCGTCGACAACCTGGCAGCGCGCCTGCGCGTGAGCTTCAACTGCGCCAATGCGAACGAATACGGCGCCTCGTGCGGTCCGCTCGAAGCCGGCCACACGGGCTCCGGCGCGCGCGGCACGAACTTCAACTACCGGGTCTCCAACGCGACGCCGAACCTGGTCGCGTTCATCAGCCTCGGCCTCAACAACGCGTCGCCCTACCCGATCAACGTGAACTTCCTGGGTTGGACGAACTGCCACGCATGGCACGACGCCGACGTGCTGCTGACCGTCTCGACCGACGCGTCGGGCAACGGCGTCTACCCGCTGCCGGTCCCGAACAACGCGGCGCTCGACGGCGCCAAGGTGTTCGGCACGTGGCTCGGCCTCGACACCTCGGAACCTGGCGACATCACGATCTCCGGCTACACCCGGATGATCGTCGGCCTGAATCCGTAAGGATTCAGCACGCGGTGTCGCGGCGCGACACCGCGGTCCCGCGCGCCAGCGGCGAACGCGCCGGCGCGGGCAGTTCGAACCAGCCGACTGCCAAAGCCGACTCCTCGAACACAGCAAGTTCCTCGTAGCACGATCCCGGCAAGAACACGAAGTCGCCGAGCAGCAGCGCCTGCCGCGCCGCGGCGAGATCGGGATCGTGCAGCGCCGCCCGCAGGGCCGTGCGCAGCGCCGCTCGCAGCGGCAACGGCGAACGCCGCGACGTCACCAACGGTGGCGCCAACGCCGGCGCAGTACACGCGATCGGCCGCAGGGCGCGCAAAGCTGCCGGCCGCACGCGGCGCAGCAGTGCCAGCACCACCGCATCGATGCAAGCGACATCAACCTCGCCCTGCTGCACCGCGGCGAGACTGTCAGTGTGCGACCCGGTCTCCACCACCGCGCCAAAGAACACGCCGCCACGCGCGAGCGGTGCCACCAGCGGTCGCAACGCGTTGGTGCCGGAGTGCGACGACGCCTGGTTGATCGCGACGCGGCCGCCACGCAGATCCTCCAGCCGCCGGAACGGCCGATCGCCGCGCACCACGACGATGCTGCGGTAGCGCGGCCCTTCACAGCCCTCGGCGAGATAACACGGCGTGGCGATCGGCTCGAGGTCATCGGCGCTGTCGTAGAGCACGTCGTAGCCGCAGGCTTGGCTCAGCAGCAAGTCCGGGTGACGCCACCGTTCCAGGTACGAACCGTCGCGTGCGAGTGTGTCCGGCACCCGATCGACGCCGGCCGCCCGCAGGTGCCGGGCGAGGCCACGCCACCATGCGTCGGTCGCCGGGACCAGGTCCGGCACGTCGTACCACGGCAACTCGGCGATTCGCACGGTCGGGACGATACGTCGAACGGAGGCCCGGGAAAGCCCCGCCTACCACAACGGGCACCAGTCACTTCTTGGCGTCGAGCACCACCAGCAGGTCCTGCCCCCTCACCGCCGCCTTCACATCGGTGCATAGCTCGCGCACCAGGCCAGCGATCGGCGCGCGCACGATCGTCTCCATCTTCATCGCTTCCAGTGTCAGCAGCGGTTCGCCCGCGGCCACCGTCTGCCCTTCGCGCACGTGCAGCACGATCACGCGACCAGGCATCGGGGCGCCGACTTCGCCAGCGATCGCGGGATCCGCACGCCGCCGCTGCTCGGTGTCCTTCTGCAGCGAACGATCGGCGATCACGACCTGCCGGTTCTGCCCGTTCAACTTGAAGTAAACCGTGACCTGCCCCTCTTCATCCGGCTCGCTCTTCGCTTCGAGCGAGACCACGAGCGTCTTGCCCGGCTCGATCTCGATCCAAACTTCTTGTCCCATCTCGAGCCCGTAGAAGTAGACCGGCGTCGGCAACATCGACACATCGCCACAGCGATTCTGGAAGGTGAAGAAGTCGTCCAGCACCCGCGGGTAGAGCGCGTAGCTGACGACGTCGCGCATGGCCGCGTCCTGGCCGAGGCGGTTCTCAACGTGCAGCTTCGCCTTCTGGAAGTCGAACGGCGGCATGCCGTCGCTCGGTCGCCCTTGCAGCATCGGCAGTCCCTTCAGCACCGCGGCGCGCAAGTCCGCCGGGAAGCCACCCGGCGGATTGCCCAAGAAGCCTTGGAAGTACTGCACGACGCTCTGCGGGAAGTCCAAGCGCTTCGACTCGAGCAGCACCTTCTGCTTGGTGGCTTCGCTCGACGTGACGAAGTCACTGCGCATGACCAGCAGGTCGTTCTGCACCAGGAAGATCGCGAAGTCGCCGACCATCTTCGAGCTCGGCGTGACCTTCGGAATGTCGCCACACAATTGGTTGACGATCGCGAACGCATGGCGCACGTCGGCCCAACGATGCAGCAGCCCGAGTGAGGCGACCTGCGGCCGCAGGTTGCTGTACTGGCCACCTGGAATCTCGTGGTAGTAGACCTCGCTCGTGCTGCTCTTCAGCCCGCACTCGAACGGCGCGTAGAACTCGCGCACCGCTTCCCAGTAATCGGCGAGCGGCTGCATGCCACGATTGGTCAGCCCGGTCTCGCGCGAGTGCCCACGCAGCGCCGCGATCAGCGCGTTCATGCTCGGCTGCGACGTTAGCCCGGCCATCGACGACAGCGCCGTGTCGACGATGTGCACGCCGCTGTCGATGGCCGCCATGTACGTCGCGATGCCGTTGCCCGAGGTGTCGTGCGTATGCAGGTGGATCGGCAACTGCGTCACCTCGCGCAACCGCGAGATCAGCATGCGGGCCGCCTGCGGTCGCAACAGACCGGCCATGTCCTTGACGCAGAGAATGTGCGCGCCCATGCCCTCGATGCGTTTGGCCAACTCGGCGTAGTACTCGAGCCCAAACTTCTTGCGCGCCGGATTGTCGACGTCGCCGGTGTAGCACATCGCGACCTCGGCCAGCTTGCCAGTCTGCAGCACGCGGCGCACCGACACTTCCATCGAATCGAGGTCGTTCAAGCTGTCGAACACGCGGAAGACGTCGATGCCGTGCTCGGCCGCCGCATCGATGAAGCCTTCGACGACGTTCTGCGGGTAGCTCGTGTAGCCCACCGCGTTGGCGCCGCGCACCAGCATCTGGTGCAGCACGTTCGGGATCGCCTTCTTCAACTGCACGAGACGATCCCACGGATCCTCGTCGAGGAAGCGATAGGCAACGTCGAAGGTGGCGCCCCCCCAGGTCTCGAGCGAGAACAGTTGGTGGCACAAGAACGCCGTCGCGGGCGCCACCGCCAACATGTCCTTCGTGCGCACGCGCGTCGCCAACAACGATTGGTGCGCATCGCGCATCGTGGTGTCGGTCAGCAGCGGTTTCGTCTGCCGCTTGATCCACTCGACCACCTTGCCCGGTCCACCTTCCTTCAGAATCGTCGCGGTGCCAGGCGGCGGCGCCCCCACCGGCACCACCGGAATTGGTGCCGCCACACAGGCGGCCGACGAGAGCCGCTGCTCCTTCTTCACCGTCGGGTGGCCGTTGACCACGATGTCGGCTAGGTAGCTGAGCAGCTTCGTCGCGCGGTCCTTTCCCGGCTTGATGTCGAACAGTTCGGGCGTCTCGTCGAGGAAGCGCGTCCACGTCTCGCCGCGCAAGAAGGCGCCGTGCATCAGCACGTTGGCGAGGAACGCGAGGTTGGTCTTGACGCCGCGGATGCGGAACTCGCGCAGCGCGCGCACGCCCTTCTGCGCCGCCTGCGCCAAGGTCGGCCCAAACGTGATGCTCTTCACCAACAGCGAGTCGTAGTGGCCCGACACGACCGTGCCCGCCAAGCCGTCGCCGCCATCGAGGCGCAACCCGAACCCACCCGGCGCGCGGTAGGCGACGATGGTGCCAGTGTCGGGGAAGAAGTCGTTCTGCGGATCCTCGGCGGTGATGCGGCACTGGATCGCGAAACCTCGCGGCCGCACCTGATCTTGCGCCCCGAGACCGATCTCCGGGCTGTCGAGGCGATAGCCCTGCTCGATGCGAAGCTGCGTCTGCACGATGTCGACGCCGGTGATCTGTTCGGTGACGGTGTGCTCGACCTGCAGCCGCGGATTCACTTCGATGAAGAAATGCTGTGCGCCGGCGACCAAAAACTCGAAGGTGCCGGCGTTGTGGTAGCCAGCCGCGCGGGCGAGCTTCAGGGAGTCAGCGAACAGCGCCTCGCGCACCTTCGCATCGAGGTGAGGGGCGGGCGCAATCTCGACGACCTTCTGGTGGCGACGCTGCACCGAGCAATCGCGTTCGTGCAGATGCACGACGTTGCCGTGCTGGTCGCCGAGGATCTGCACTTCGATGTGCCGCACACGCGGCAGGTACTTCTCGACGAACACCACCGGACTGCCGAACGCAGCCAGCGACTCGCTGCGCGCTTGCCGCAGGAACGGCACCAAGTCTTTCCTGTCCTCGACGACGCGCATGCCGCGACCGCCGCCGCCATGGGCCGCCTTGAAGATCGTGGTGCCGTGCTGCGTGAAGAACGCTTCCGCCGCGGCGACCGCCTGCACCTCATCGGTCGGCAGCTCCCGCCCAGGCACCGTCGGAATCTGCAAGCGCTGCGCTTCGTTGCGTGCGAGCACTTTGTCGCCGAGCCCCGAAATCACCTCCGCCCGCGGACCGATGAACGCAATGCCCGCCGCCCGCACCGCCGCCGCGAACAGGTGGTTCTCCGACAAGAAGCCGTAGCCAGGATGGATCGCGTCGACGTTCGCTTTCTTGGCGACGGCGATGATCTCGTCACCACCGAGGTAGGCAGCGACCGGCGTCTTGCCGCGCCCGATCAGGTAACTCTCGTCGGCTTTGTAGCGATGCTGGTTGGCCGCGTCTTCCTCGCTAAACACCGCGACGGTGCGAATGCCGAGTTCGGCGCACGCACGGAACACGCGGATCGCAATCTCACCGCGGTTGGCGCTGAGAACCTTCTGAAAGGGGCGGATGGTCATGGGCACGGACGAGGCTAGATCACGACCCGGCGGAAGCCGCCAAGTCATGGTGAGTTTTTCGACCCGCGCCCACTCCAGCCTGAGGCCGAAGCCAAGTTGCGTAGCTGCCGCCGAACGCAGCGTTTCCTTTGCGCCCCCGATCGCTATCCTCCGCGCGCTGCATGGTCGCCCTCGCACCCCTTCGGTTCGCGCAGCTGCTACTCGCGGCGGGCGCCATCGTCGGCTGCCAGAGCGGCCCCTCGATCAGCACCCGCGCCTGCACCGTGGTCGCCGGGCAACGCACCACGATCCACCTGCTGCAAGTGAATGACAACCTCGCGCTGTCACTGCAGAACGCCAGTGCGAATGAAGCGGCCGACATCTACACGCAGAGCTCCGCCGACCAGAGCCGCAAGGTCGCAACCGACGCCGAAGTGCAAGCGCTGCTCGACGTGTTCAGCGACAAGGGCATGTTCGCCGCCAGCCTGCCGGATGTGCCGAGCGACGCCCGCGTCGTGCTGCTGGTCGAGCAAGGCAAGCAACGTTGGTACTGGGCTCGTCGCAAACTCGGCGTGCAAGCCAGCGACGAGACGTTCAACGAAGCCCGCGCCTACTTCTTGTCGCTCTACAACGGCAGCGTCGCCTACCACGGCACCGGCAAGCAGCGCCCCGATTTCACCGGCGAGAACGCGCGCGCCCGCGCCGAGGCCGAGACCGCCCGCCTGCGTCTGGAGAAGGCGCGCCTGCAGGAACAGGGCCGTAAACGATGAGTGCGTCCTCGCCAGTGCGAGCGCTCGCCATCATCCCGGTGCGGGTCGGCAGCCAACGCCTGCCCGGCAAGGCGCTGCTGCGCGAAAGCGGCCAAGAACTGTTCTTGCACACCTGCGACCAGGCCAAGAAGGCGCGCAACATCGACCGCGTCGTGGTCGCCACTGATGACGACGTCGTCGAAGCCGTCGCCAAACGCCATGGCTACGGCGTCGTGCGCACGAGCCCGGCCTGCCGCACCGGCAGTGAGCGCTGCGCCGAAGCCGCCGCCGCCATTCCTTGCCAAGCGGTGCTCGACATCCAAGGCGACTGGCCAGAGATCGCCCCGCGCGACCTCGAAGCGATTGTTGCCCAACTGCTCGCAGGCGAAGCGGTGTGCAACACGCTGTGCGTGCCCCTGCTCGATCCCGACGTCGCCAACAACCCCAACGTCGTCAAGGTCGTGCGCGGCGGCAACGGCAAGGCGCTCTACTTCAGCCGCGCCGTGGTGCCGTTCGTCAAGGATGGCAGCTACGCGCTGCAGCGGCACATCGGCGTCTACGGCTTCGCTCGCGCGACCCTGCTGCGCATTCCACCGTTGCCAAGCAGCGGCCTGGCCGAAGCCGAAAGCCTCGAACAATTGCGCTTCCTTGAGAACGACATTGCGATGCACGTGCTTGATGCGCAAGGTGACCCGTGGGGCATCGAGACACGCAGCGACTACGACGCCTTCCTGCAGCGACTGACAACTTCGAGAACCTGAGCGATGACCAAGTACATCTTCGTGACCGGCGGCGTCGTGTCGTCCTTGGGAAAGGGCCTGACGTCGGCCGCGATCGGCTGGATCCTCGAACGCAACGGTCTCAAGGTGTCGATGCAGAAGCTCGACCCGTACATCAATGTCGACCCCGGCACGATGTCGCCGTTCCAACACGGCGAGGTCTACGTCACCGACGACGGCACCGAAGCGGACCTCGACCTCGGCCACTACGAGCGCTTCACGCACGCCCGGGTCAACAGGGACAGCAACTACACCACCGGCAAGATCTACAAGTCGGTGATCCAGAAGGAACGGCGCGGCGACTACCTCGGCAAGACCGTGCAGGTGATCCCGCACATCACCGACGAGATCAAGATGGCGATCCGCGCGGGTGCAGCGCCCACGCCCGGGGAGCCTGCGGCCGACGTCGCCATCACCGAGATCGGCGGCACCGTCGGCGACATCGAAAGCCTGCCGTTCCTCGAAGCGATCCGGCAGTTCTCGCTCGAACTCGGCATCAACGACTGCATGTTCATCCACCTGACGCTGCTGCCATTCTTGCGCGCGTCGGGCGAACTGAAGACGAAGCCGACGCAGCAATCCGTCGGCAAGCTGCGCGAGATCGGCATCCAACCGCACGTGCTCATCTGTCGGACCGAGATCCCGATGGAGCCGGACATGGCGAAGAAGATCTCGCTGTTCTGCAACGTGCGGCCGGAGTCCGTCATCGAAGAGCGCGACGTTGCCTATTCGATCTACGAAGTGCCGCTGATGCTGATCGAAGCGGGGCTCGACCAGCGCATCCTCACCCACCTGCAACTGACGCCGCGGCAGCAGGTCGACATCACGGATTGGCAGCGCCTGCTGCAAGTCGTCAAGAACCCCGAGCACACCGTCGAGATCGCGGTCTCCGGCAAGTACATCGAGCTGCACGACGCCTACAAGTCGATCTACGAGTCCCTCAGCCACGCCGGCATCGCCAACCACTGCAAGGTGAAGCTGCGCAAGGTATCGGCCGAGCAAGTGGCGAACGAGGGAGCGGACGCGCTGCTCGCCGGCGTCGACGGCATTCTCGTTCCCGGCGGCTTTGGCGAGCGTGGTTTCGAAGGCAAGATCGCGTCGATCCGCTACGCGCGAAAGCACAAGATCCCGTTCTTCGGCATCTGCTACGGCATGCAAGCGGCGGTGGTCGAGTACGCACGCAGCGAACTCGGCATCACCGATGCGACGACGACCGAGTACGACGCCAATGCCGCGAACCCGGTGATCGCGCTGATGGAAGAGCAGAAGCGCACCAACGAGAAGGGCGGCACCATGCGCCTTGGCGCCTTCGACTGCACCATGAAGGAAGGCACGAAGAGCCACCAAGCCTACGGCACCAGCAAGATCAGTGAGCGGCACCGCCATCGCTTCGAACTCAACAACGCCTACCGACGGCAACTCGAGCAAGCCGGGTTGGTGATGGCCGGCACCAATCCCAAGCTGGACCTCGTCGAGATCATCGAGATCCCGAACCATCCATGGTTCGTCGGCGTGCAGTACCACCCCGAGTTCAAGACGCGGCCGTTGACGCCACATCCGCTCTTCCGCGACTTCGTCGCCGCCGCGATTGAAGAGCGGCGCAAGCGCGCCAAGTAGTCACAGCAGCGGGTCGGCCTTGCTCCGGTGGACCGCGGCGCCGTTCCGCGACTAGAGCGAGCAGCTTGCAGCGAGCTGGGGGCGAGTGTCCGATGCGCGGCGTGCCACCGCCGCCAGGGAACCCCTCGCCGCCATCGCTGCGCGAACCCATCGTGCGCACGGTCGCCATCGTTCTAGCCCTGACCGCTGGCGTCACCGCGAAGGCCACGAAGGCAGGCGCCACGTGGTTTGGTGTGCGCGGCCCAGAGTGCCCAATCGGCGCCTGCTTTGGCCCCCTCGCCTGCCCCGGCTGCGGACTGCTGCGCAGCACAGCGGCCGCACTGCAAGGTGACTTTGCCTTGTCGTTCGCCACCCACCCGACCGGCATCGCCATCGCCACCTTGTTGGTTGGTGCCGCCGTGCTGCATTTCGACATACTTCGCCGCCGGGTCGAATTGCCGTCGCACCGACTCTGGCGCCGACGCGGTCATCGCTGGTTCGTCGTCACGCTGCTGCTCGGTTGGTTGCTGCGCGTTACCTACTGATCCCAAACCAATGCTCGCATCCGTGGAAGTTCATGGCGCTGAAATCGGCGTCTCCCTGGTGTTCGGCGTCCTGTGTGCCTTGATCGCCTCGGGGCGCGGCCGCAGCGGTATCGGCTGGTTTTTCGTCGGCTTCTTCCTGAGCTGCATTGGCCTCGTGCTGGTGCTGGTGTTGCCAAACCTCAAAGAGGAACACGAAGGCCATCAGAACCACCAATTGGAGGCGCGCCGCCTGCGCGAGCAGTTGGCGAAGGAACGCCAGATCGCGGACCAACGCCATTCCCAGATCGATCGGCGCCTCGGCGCGCACGACCAAGCGCTCGGCCTGCGCACGGACGAGGCGCCGGAACTCGCCGGCTACGCCGCGCCACCCGAACTGCCCGACCGCGACCTGTGGTTCTACGCGCGTGGCAAAGAGCGCCTCGGCCCGGTGTCGGCGGACACCCTTCGCCATCTGCTGCAAGCGAAGGCGATTGATCGCGGCACGTTGCTGTGGTGCGAAGGCATGCCCGATTGGGTGCCGCTGGCGAAGGTCGAGCAGTTTGGTGGGGACTTGGCGTGAAGGACGGTGACGCCGAGAGCCACGACGTGCCGCTGGCGGCGTTCGTCGAGGGCATTCTCGATGGCCGCGTTGGCGATGCGACCAAGCTGCAGGCGGCGGTGCGCAGCTTGAGTGCGGCGGGCGCGGGCCGGTTTCGGTGCGAGCTGCACGGCGGTCGCTTCTCGCTCATTCCCGAGGCAACGCGCATCGACCCGTCGAGGTTTGCGAGCGAAGCGCAGGCGAACTTTCTCACCGCCCTACAAGAACTGGTGCTCAGTGCCGGCAAGAACAGCGTCGAGACGAACCTGCGCTGTCGGCTCATTCACCAAGACGAAGTCGCGGAGACGTTGTTCGTCGTTCGCGGGGACCGCATCGAACCGTTGACGCGACGACGCCCGCGCACCGCCGACGATGTCGTCCCGGCCGAGCCCAAGGCACGCGCTCGCTTCGGTCTGGCGCGGCGGGAGCGTCGGCTGCTCGCGCCCGCCGCCGTGCTCGTCGTGGCGTTGGTCGGGTGGCAGTCCGGCTGGATCGACCGGGCGTTCTCGGTGCCGGCCGCGACGTTGCGCCTCGACACCAGCAGCTTCGGTGCTTGGTTGGCGGTTGGGGTCGCGGACTCGTGGGGCAACTACGAAGTCACGCTACGCCGCGGGGCGCAGTATCCGGCGACGGTAGCAGCGCTGAACGAATCGATCGCGCAGCAGACGGACACCGCGCAGCGTGCGGCGTGCACGCTCGTGGGCGAGGGCCGCGACCTCGTCGTGCAGTTGCTGGATGCGCAAGCAACGGTGGTGGCCGAGGTGCCCGCGAGCCTGCGCGCGCTGTTGACGGCGCCAGACCAGGCGGTCACTGCCCTGCTGCCTGGCCGCCGCGATGCTGCCGCGGTGCGGTTGGCGATGCACACGGGACGGCGCGCGAAGTGAGAGCGGCGCCGCGGCGGTGGCTTGCGTGCAAGTGAATGCCCGCGCACAGTGCGCGCCATGTTGGAAATGATGGCCTTCGGCGTGTCGGCGGTGTGCGTGCTCCTGGCTCTCGACGCGCTCGTCCGCACCCTCGCCAAACGTCCTCCCGAGAGCACTCCAGGGCGACGACTGCTGCAGGCGGCGCGCGTGTTGGGCATCTTCTTGCTGGCGGGCACCTTGGCGACCGCGTGCCGTCGCGGCGACAACCTCGTCACCGACATTCTGTGGATGGGCATGTTCGGCTTCTCCGGCTTGCTCGCGCTCGAAGTGGCGCAAGCGCTGGGCCTGTGGGCGATGCGCGGCCTCGGCCCGGCGGCGCGCAGTGACAACCTCGCGGCAGCCACGGCGGCGGCGGCGCATACGGTCGCGATCGGCATCCTGATCGCGAACGTGTTTGGCGGTTCGTCGTTCGCGGAGTTGACGATCGCCGTGCTGTCGTTCGCGATCGGCCAAGCCACCTTGCTGGCGTTGGTCTGGTTGTTTCGCTGCCTCACCACCTACGACGACCGGGCGCAGATTCTCTTAGGCAACGTCGCCGCGGCGCTGTCGCACGGCGGACTCACCATCGCGTTGGCGATCGTGATTGCGCATGCGACCGAAGGCGAATTCCAGGGAACGTGGCCAGCACTGCGCGACTACGGCATCGCCCTATGCGAATGCCTCGTGGTGTGGCCGCTGCGCCAAGTCGTAGTGCAGTGCCTGGTGCTGCGGGCCAGACCGCAGTGGCTCGGCGGCGAACTCGATCGCGCGATCGCCGACCGCGCCGACGTCGGCGCTGGCGCGCTCGAAGGCATGACCTACCTCGCCGTCGCCTTGTTCGTGGGAGCCCTCGCATGAACAGCACCCACCAACTCAACGCGGGCCTGCAAGCAACCGGCATCGTCAGTGACCCCTGGCTCGACGGCAGCGAACGCTTCCAAGCGGACCCGGTGCTGTTGACGGCGACGCGCTATCGCGACCTCTGCGCCGCCGCGACCGGCATCGCCGCCGTGCATGACGAGCTGGCGCGCCTCGTCGCGGACAGCCCCGAGTTGGCCGACTCGTTCTTCGGCCTCACGCGCTGGCAGCGCGGCATGTGGCAATGTTCGGCGCCCGATTGGCACGGCATCGCGCGCGCCGATGTGTTCTGGACCGCGCACGGCGCCAAGGTCTGCGAACTTAACAGCGACACGCCGAGTGGCGAGGCCGAGGCCGTGTTGTGCAACCGCTTGGTGAACCGTCCCGACGGCACGTTCGACCCGAATGCGCAGTTCGCGGAGCGCTTCGTTCGCATGCTCGAACAGCGCGCGCACGCCTGCGGCCACACGGGCGCGCTGACAATCGGGCTGCTGTATCCGACCGAGATGCCCGAAGACCTGTCGATGATCGCGGCCTACCAGGAATGGCTCGCGGCGAAGGGCCATGCCGTCGTGCTCGGATCGCCATTCAACGTCGGCCTCGCCGCGGACGGACGTGCGACGCTGTTGCAGGTGCCGTGCGACGTGATCGTTCGCCACTACAAGAGCGACTGGTTTGGCGAACGGCTGCCGGTGGCGGACGGCGATGCCTTGTGCGCCGATCGCGGGCCGTTGGTGCAGCCGTTGCTGCACTTGTTGCAAGCGCAGGTCGAACGCCGCACCGCGATCTGCAATCCGTTCGGGGCCGTGCTGACGCAGAACAAGCGCGCGCTGGCGTTCTGCTGGGAAGAGCTGGCGCGCTTCTCGCCGACCTCGCAAGCCGCGATCCACCGTTGGTTGCCGCGCACGTGCCGACTTGAGCACGTTCGCGAAGACCTGTGGCACGACAAGGATCGCTGGGTGCTCAAGTCGGACTACGGCTGCGAAGGCGCGGAGGTGGTAATCGGCTGCGACGTCGACCAGGCGACGTGGAATGCGACCCTGACGTCGGTGGTGGCTCGGCGCTGGATCGCCCAGGAACACTTCACCGCCGAACGGGATGCGGACGGTGCGGTCGTGAACCACGGCGTCTACGTGATCGCAGGTGTAGAAGCTGGCCTCCTGGCGAGGGTGCACGCCGCCAACCTGCCGACCGACCACGCCGCCCGTTGCGCCCCGGTCTTTGTGCGCACCGCGGAGGGCATGCAATGAGCGACGCCGCCAACAGCAAGGTGCCGTTCCAACTGCAAGTCGGCTACGACCAGGACGAGCTGCTCGGCGCGCGCTGGTGGCAAGACGGCCTGGCCGAGGCCACGACGTTCCAGCCGCGCACCAGGGGAGCGTCGATGGATGCATCGCGCCGCTCGGCTCTGAAGGTGATGCTCGGGCTCGGCGGTGCGGTGCTCGCTGGAGGCGTCGTAGTGGCCAGCCTTGCCACACGCCGCGCTAACCGCAGCCAACCTGTCGACCAAGGCATCGACCAAGCCTCGCTCGAGCTGCAGCGCGCCAACGGGCTCGACTTCGGCAGCAACAGCGCCACGTTCGCGTGGACGAACGCCACGCCGACCACGTTCGATGACCAACCACTCGATCGCAGCACGCTCAGCCAACTCGCCACCCAACTGCAGCCCGCCGATAGTTCGTGGCTGCCGTTCTACGTGCCCACGCTGTTCCAAGCGCTCACGGCGAAGGGCAACGACAGTTTGCTGAACACCTTCCAGATGGTGCGTTCGCCGACGATGGCGACGGCGTGGCGGCGCGGGGAAGCGGTGCGCGAACTGCTCGAGCACGCGGTGCAGGCCAGCAAGTGGGCGCTGGTGATCGACCTGCCAGGACCGGAGAGCGTCGCCTTCGCCGCGGCCTTGGTGCCGGCGGTCACCCCGGTCTTCGTCTTCGCCAATTGGCCGCACCCACGCGGTGTTGTCCCCGCCCATTTGACGTTGGGCGCTGTGATGCACTTCCGCTCGCGCTTCGTCGATGCCCCGGCGACCAGGAAGCCGCCGGCGTTCGTGCTCGCTCGCGAACGGCTGGCGCCCTATCGCAACGAGCCAGACCGCTTCGACAACCGCTACGTGGCGAAGCTGCCAAGTGCGCGCGATCTGCAGACCCTCGGCATCGAACGCATTCTCTATGTGGTGCCCGAAGATGCTGCCGCCGTCGAACTCGACGACTTGAATGCTCGCTTCGTGGAGTACCGCACCGCCAAGATCGAGGTGCAGATGCTCGGGCTCGGCGATTTGCAGCTCGGCACCGACAAGCCGAAGGACGCGGCGAACCCCGGCGGTACCGGGTCCCGCTACTACTGGGGTGGCAGTCTGCTGCACCACTGGTGGTTCTGGAACCATTTCCGTTGGCCGAGCCAACCGGGCCCGGTGGCACCCGTGCGGCCACCGACGAGCGCGTTCGGCGGCAACTACCGCCCCACGACTCGCGGCTCCGCGGCAACCGGCATCGCCCTCCTTGGCCGCACGACCACTGGCTCAGGTTCGAGCGGTGGCTCGTGGGGCCGTTCCAGCGGCGGCTACGGAGGCTGAACGATGAGCGACCTCTTCTTTGGACTGCAAGTTGCCGTGCAAGCGCCGCCGCACGACCCGTGGCGCGCTCGGCTGTGCAGCGTGGTGCGCCAACACGTGCGCGATCTGGCTTTGGCCGACAACCGCGGGCTCTATGGCAGCCTCGCCAACCTGCTGCTCGACTCGATCGACCGCTGCGCCTTCGGCTTCTGGGACTTCGTGCCCGACGGCAAGAGCGAATACGACGACTGGGTGAAAGGCATCGAAGACGACAGTGCCGAGCCATGGGTGCCCGACGCGACCGGCGCCCGCATGGACCACGTGTTGGTGTCGGCGATGTTCTTGCTGCCAGCGAACGGTGCTAGTGCGCGCAGCGTTGGCGAACGCTGTGATCTACCCGAAAGCACGTGGCAGCAACGCGCGACCTGGCGCCAGCTGCTGGCGACGTTGCCGCTGCTCGACTTCGCCAGTGTGCGCAGCGACGCGGTGTATGTGACGCCCGGCGGCGACCGCCTGGGTCTGTCCAAACGCGAGCTGGCAGGCGAGGGCTACGACTACTTGTTGCCGATCGAGTGACGCGCGGCGCGCACGGCCGCGAGCAAGGTCGATTCAGTTCTATTGACGCTTCTGGTGGCGAGCGAGCAGAGCTTGCAGCAACTGCCTGCTCGCATGGAAGCTGGTGCCTCGCAGCAACTCAATCTTGGCGACAAGGTCGATCAATCCCCTGTCCGCGGCTTCGGCGAGAATGGAAAGTGTGCCAACCACCTCCAGACCGCGTTGGCGGGCAAGAGCCCTCGCATCACGCTCGTCGGCCAGCAACCGATCCGCGCGCAGTTCCTGAGCCAATGCAATCGCGGCATTCTCGCCTGGGCCAAGATGCAGACCTGAATCGATCACCACGAGTCAACTCGGTGGGTTGCTGGCCCACGCGCGAACGACTGCAGGCGCTCCACGATGCAGAAGTTCGGCACCGACGGCGGTCGGACAAGCGATGGCGCGAAACAGACGGGCAGGACGTCGACACTCTCGATCAGAACCAAGTAGTTGATGGAGTCGTATCGGCGACGACGAGCATCAGTCCCGCGCCTTGCGCAACTGGTCCGTTTCTTGATCCATATCGTGCAGGCTGAACTCCAGCAGAATGCCGTGTCGATTCAGGATGCCATCCGTCTCAATACGCCCCAGCTGCAACGCCTCGGCAAGCTGGTGATGGGTGATGCGCTGTGTTCGGTAGAGGTCGACGAGAAACGCCTCTTTCGCAGCATTGGCGAGACTGTTGGCGTCGCCACCGAGGGTCCGTTCGATGTGTTCAGGGATGTCGAAGCGGATGTTGGTCATGGCACGCACCTCAATGCCGCGACAAGGCAGCACAGCTGACAACTGTTTGGCCCCGCCGCCACATGACTGGACTACTTGTTGCCGATCGCGTGACGCGCGGCGCGCACGGCCGCCAGCAGGTCTTCGAGCAACCGCATGACCCGCTCCGGATCGAACACGCTGCAGCCACCGTGCGGCGAACCGGCGAAGGTGTGAATCGCTTGCTGACGCACCGCCGCCAGACGTTCGCTCTCGGCACGCGGAATGATGGCGTCCGCACCGCTCTGCAGCAGCACGACCGGGATCTGGGTCGCCAGTTCGCTAAGACTGCGGCGCGGTGACACGTCGTCGAGTTCGACGCCCAATTGCCAACGTGCGGCCAGTCCGATCGACCAGGCAGCGACGTCAGCGAACGGGCCCAGCGGCGCTACCTGGTGGGCCACCATCGCTGACAGATCCGCGAAAGCGCTTTCGGCCAGCACCCCGTTGGCGCCGACGATCGCCGCCGCCCGCAAGGCGGTGACAGCACCCATTGAGACGCCGACCAGCACGAGTGGTGACTGCGCGAATGACGGCTGTGAGCGAACCCACCCGACGGCCGCCGCGACATCGAAGACTTCCTCGGCGCCGAACGTCGAGGTGAACCCACCACTACCGCCGTGGGCGCGGAAGTCGAAGGCGAGCGCATGGCAACCGAGTTGCCACGCCATCTCGGCATACGCAAAGAACGCCGCCCGATTGGCACCGAGGCCATGGCAGACGACGACCACCGGCACCTCGGCGCTGGCCGCCGCCGACGGCTGCGTCAACAGCGTGCCGACCAGATGCACGCCATCGAGGGTGTCGAACGTGACCTCGCGCGCCTGCTCACGCAGAACGGCGACCTGAACCGAGATCGTCGGTACCGCCGCCACCGCGATGCGATGGGTTTGCAGCGCCACGTAGAGATTGGGCAGACCAACCGCGATGGTGACGATCGCCACCAGCACCGACCGCAGCGCCGCCGGCCGCACCCACTTCGCCGCCACTACCACCAGGGCCGCTTGCAACAGCCGCAGTGCGACCAACCAGGCGAGCAGGTAGCAGCCAAACCGCAGCGAACTTAGCCACGGCATCGCCGCCTGCATCCCAGCAGCAAGGCTGGCACCGAGGGCCAAGGCACCAAGGAACGCGGCGACCACCAGAACCGCCGCCTGCAGTGCCACCTTCACGGCGTCATGGCGTCGGCGCGCGCGCGCCCACAGCAGCGGCGTCAACGGCGGCAAGCCACACAACAAAGCATCCGCCAGCCGTGCTCCCGCCGCCAACGCGATCGTCGCGGCCGCCGCGGCGAGAACGACCCACCACGGGGAACGCAACTTCATCGCCCGATGCGACGACGACGGTCGCCCGGGTCTTCCCGCGGCGTCACTTCGAACCGTCGAGCCAGCGATCTTTCGCCTTCTTCAGGTTCTCGTTGTTCGGATCGATCGCCATGGCCTTGTCCATCGTCGCGAACGCTTCCTTGCGCTGGTTACACACCAACTGCACCGCCGCATGCAGGTACATCGCGCTGCCGAGGAACGGGTTGTCGGGCGAGGTCTTGTGTCGCTTCTCGACTTCTTCGAGCGCCTTCTTGCTGATCTCGAGCGCCTGCTTCAGCAGCTCCTTGTTCAGCTTCTCGAGCGCTTGCCAATTCTCGTAGGCCTTGCCCGCGATGCCCTGTCCCCACGCCAGCACCTGGTCGGGTGGAATGTTCTTCCACGCCTTGCCCGCGGCTTCCGCAGCGGCCTTCAGGTTCTGCCGCCGATATTCAGCGGCGGCCATGCGGTCATAGCCGAGGAACAGGATGTTCTTGTTGCGTTGCTTGCCGAGGAAGTCGCGCAGCGGCTTCAAGTCGTAGTCGGCAGGCGTGATCTCCGGCTTGAAGATCTGGTCGGTGAGCTTGAGCAACATCGCTTCCGCCGCCGGTTCACTGGCGAGCTTTGGGTCCTTGGCGACGATCGCGTCGATGACCGCCAGCGAGCCAGCCTTGTCGCCGGCCGTGCGCAGCTTGCGCACGAGCCGCATCTGCAGACCGAGGTCCTGGGGTGCGGCTGCGATTTGCTTTTTCAATTCCCCGACGGTGTCCTTGCCGGCGCGAATGCGCGCGATCTCGGCCAAGAACTCTTTCACTGGCACATAGCCCGGCGCCACATCGACCACGCTGCCGTCCGGGGCGAGGAAGAGCACGGTCGGCACCTGCTCGATGCCGTACTTGGCGAGCACGATGCGGCCCGCTTCGTCGTCCTTCGCCCCCATGCACACGAAGTCGGCGGCGGCGGTCACCACCTGCTTCTCGGCCAACGTGCCCTGGAACATGTCCATGCAGACGCCGTGGCCGTCCTTCCAGCAATAGAGCAGGACCATCGCGGCCGGCTTGTCCTTGGCGGCAAGCAAGGCGCCGTCGAGATCCTTCTGCCACCACTCAATGCTTTGAGCGGGCAGCAGGTGGCAGCAGGCGAAGAGGAACGAGACTGCGAAAGGGGCGCGCAGCATGGCGCGATGATCATGCCGGGTGCGCAGGGCTGGCGATAGTCAGCGCAGCGCTTGGTAGACCGCCGTTCGGAAGCGGGCGATGACCTTGTGTTCGTCGTAGGGCATGTGCTGCGCGAACAGGATGCCGATCAGCCCCTCCTTGGGGTCGGCGAAGAACGTGGTGGTGGCCGCCCCACTCCAATGCAGGGTGCCAGCACTCATCAGGTCACAGCCGGCGGCGGGGTCGACGCAGACCGACGAGAACAGCCCCCAACCATCACCAGGGCGGCCGGTCTGCTGGCCATCGCGCAGCGAGTTCTGGCGCGCCAATTCGAGCGTCTTGCGGCTCAGCACCCGCTTGCCATCGAGGCCGCCGTCGCCGAGCAAGAACCGGCAAAAGCGGGCGTAGTCGTCGAGCGTCGAGAACAGCCCCGCACCGCCAGCATCGAAGCCCTTGCCCGATTCCTCCGACACCCCAAACGACGGCTCCATCGTCACCAGCTTGCCGTTCTCTTGCCGATGCAGCGTGGCCAGGCGCGGGCGCTTGGCGGCTGGCACATCGAAGTCGGTGTCGACCATGCCGAGCGGCAAGGTGACATGCTCGCGCACATAGTCGCCGAGCTGCTGCTGCGTGACGCGCTCGATCAGCAGCCCGAGCACGTCGTCGGCGATGCTGTAGTTCCACGCCGTGCCCGGTTGCGCCAGCAGCGGCAAAGTCGCAGCCCGCTTCAGGAAGTCCTCGCTCGAAACCGCGTTCCACAAGTCGGCCTGGCGGTAGAGATCGTGCAGCGGTGACTCACGGAAGAAGTCGTAGGTGAAGCCGGCGGTGTGGTTGAGCAGCATGCGCAGCGTGATCGCCTGCTTGGCCGGGGCCAACTGCGGTGCAGCCACGGTGCCGCCGACCCACACCTGCGGCTGCGCGAACTCCGGCAGGAACTCGCGAATCGGTTGGTCCAAGCGCAGCTTGCCCTGCTCGACGAGCGTCAGCGCCGCGATCGCGGTGATCGGCTTCGTCATCGAATAGATGCGCACGATGGCGTCGCGGCGCAGCGGTCGGCCACGCGCGATGTCGGCATCGCCGAACACACCCTCAGCGACCACCTGATCACGATGCAGCACGAGGAACGCCAGCCCGGCGTGATGGCCCTTCTCGACTTCGGCCTGCAAGAGGGCCGGCACCAGCGCCAAGCGTTCGGCGAGGAACGGCGACTGCTGGGCTGGCAGCCCTGCCGCGAGCGACAGCGCGAGGACGAACGCGGGACGGAGCAGTCGAGACAGCATGCGAGCACGGTGCCGAAATCCTGCGTGCCGCGCAAGCGCGAGGCTTGGCTCAGGGGCGAGCGTGGCGGCGGCGCAGCCACTTCGGCCACAGCCACATCACGTAGCCGCTCACCGCCAAGAACAGCAACACCAGCGCCACGACCGGCATGACGATGCCGTGCATCGAACTGCCGAACAGCGAGCCATCGTGCAAGCGTTCCAACCAATCGCTGCGGCGCACCAACGGCCCGGTCGTGTGCAGCGTGATCGCACACACTTGCACCTCGACGTCGTCATGCTTGCTGATGACCTTGTGCACGCGTTGGGCCGGGCGAAAGTCGATGCGGGCGATGTCGTCTTCACTGCGCAGCTGCGGCAACTGCAGCGCGAACACTGCGTCGTAGACCGCCGCCAGCGGCTGCAATTGGGCGGGCGTGCCGACGGCACCCGGGACCACGGCCGGCTGCAGCCACGGGTAGTCCTTCTTGACCAGCAACAGAAAGCCGGTTGCGGCGGAGACCAGCAGCACGAGGCCAACCGAGACACCGAGCCAGCGATGCATCAACCACAGGGTGCGGAACGCGCGCATCGTCACGTCTCCGCGTAGCTGCTCATCAAGTAGCGCGGTTCGAGCTCCGCGGTCGAGGCCAAGAAGAATGGCAACCCCGGTGTGAACATCTCGGCGGCTACCACTTCGGTCTGCAGCCGCAGCACAGCACCCTGGGTTCGCAGTGGCTCCTGCAGCGCCAGCGGCAGGCTCGCCGGAATGATGACGACATCGCCGGCGCGCAGGTCGTTCAGCACGTTCGCCATCGGCACCGCGACCGCCGGCGCTACCGCCGCAATGTGGCCGGGGGCGATGTCGAAGCTCTGGGTGTGCACACGCTCTCGCCGCGCATCGAGCAACACCCGCACCCGGCTGGGTCCCGTGTGCACGGCGCGGGCCGCGAGCAGCGCCAAGCTGTCGAGGCCCTGCACCGTCGCGTTGCCAAAATGCTGCAGGAACCGCACGAACGTCAACGCCACACGCAGTCCCGTGTACGAGCCTGGCCCCACGTCCACGCGCAGGCTCTGCACCTGATCGGGGCGCACGCTACAGGTCGCGCACAGGTTGGCGACCAGCTGGGCCAAGTCGCCGCGAATGCCAGGTGCGGCGCGAGCGGTCTCGATGCGGCCGTCGATGGACAGTGCGCACGAGAACGGCACGTCGCCAGTCAGGTTGCTGCCCGACAACGCCAACACCGGCGCGCCGTTCATGCGCCGAGCTCGCGCGCGACGATGTCCGCGAGTTCGCGGCACAAGCGGCTGCACAAGGCGCCGTCGGCGGCCTCGATCATGACGCGGCACTTCGATTCGGTGCCTGAGTAGCGCAACAGCAAGCGGCCGTCGCTGCCCAGCGCGCGTTCCACTTCGGCCACTTTCGCGGCAATGGCCGGCACGCTGTCGAGTGGCGGCTTCTGCGCGACCTGGATGTTGATCAGTTCTTGCGGGAAGCGTGAAAAGGCCGCGAACGCCTTGGCGAAGGCACCGTCGTGCACCGTCGCCAACAACCGGATGCCGGTGTAGAGCCCGTCGCCGACCAGATGGTGGTCCGAGAACAGCACGTGGCCCGATTGTTCCCCGCCCAGCTGGGCGCCGAGTTCTTGCATCGCCAAGAACACGTTGCGATCGCCAACCGGCGTCACGTGCACCGCCACGCCGGCCTCGCGCAGCGCCTTGTGCAAGCCGAGATTGCTCATCACCGTCGCGACCAAGCGCCCGCCGGGCAGCCGTCCCTCCGCGTGCAGCTGCCGACCGAACAGCGTCATCACATCGTCGCCGTCGCGCACGGTGCCGAGTTCGTCGACGAAGATGCCGCGGTCGCCATCGCCGTCGAGGCAGATGCCAAGGCAGGCGCCGTGTTCGCGAACCGCCGCGGCGAGCTTCTGCGGATGCAGGGCACCGCAGTCCTCGTTGATGTTGAAGCCATCGGGCTCGCACGCCAACTCGACGACCTCGGCGCCGAACGCGCGCAGGATGCGCGGCGCCAGTTCGGTACCCCCGCCGTTGGCCGCGTCGATGCAGACTTTGCGCCCGGTCAGATCGAGATCCGGGAACTGCGTCGCGAAGTACTCTTCGTACTTCAGCAACAGTTCGCTGCGCTCGCGAATGCGCGGCGTGCGCAAGGCCGCCGGCCGCAGTTCGACCGCCAGGCGTGCAATGTCCGCTTCGTCGTCGTCGCGCATCTTGGTGCCGTCGGCGGCGAAGATCTTGATGCCGTTGTCGTGCGACGGGTTGTGCGACGCACTGATCATGACGCCCGCGTCAACCGGCTGCGTGCGCGTTACGAACGCCAACGCTGGGGTCGTGCACAAGCCAAGGTCGCCGACCGACACCTCGGCCGCCGCCAGCCCCTGCGCCAGCGACTCCAAGATCCACGGCGCCGACTCGCGGCCGTCGTTGCCGACCAGCACACGCTTTTGCGCCTGGCCACTGCGCTGCAGCAACACACCGAGCGCCGCCCCAACGCGCCGCAACGTCTCAGGCTCCATCGGGGCATCGCCCGCGCGCCCACGCAAACCATCCGTGCCGAACTGCGGCGGGGCGATGTTGGGTATGTCTTCGTTGGTCATGTCTTCTGGCGCAGCTTGACGACGACGGTTTCGTCGAGCAAGCACTCGTTGCGATCCAGGGTCTCGTACAGCCGCCCGACCAGCAGCAGACGGGCGGGGCGATCGATCTCGGTCAAGTGCGCAGCACCCGGCTCCGCCCGCGGAATATGCACCAGCAACCGCAGGTTCGCCGCCGCCCACTCCGCCATGCTCGTCGAATCGCCGCCTTCCCCCATATTCACCAGCCGCGAACGCAGCTCGCCACCCGCCGCCACGCGCACCATGCGCGTCTTGGCCTCCGGTTGGTAGCTGCCGCGCTGCTCTGGCGGCAGCGCCAAGTCGTCGACCACAATCGGCAGCTCGAGCTCGAACTTGGTCGTCTGCGGCAACACCTGCATGGTCAGCAACGGCGGCGTCGCGAACTTCAGCCCGAGGTCCGGGCCATCGATCAGTTCGAGATGGGCCTTCACCTTGCGATCCGTGCCGCCGCTCTCCATCACGGCCCGGAACGGCTTGTTGGTGCGCTTGCCCAATTGGTCGATGCCAATCGCCGGGCCGAGCACCAGTGCGGACGGCGGCGTGAACTCCGCCGTGTCGCGGCGCAAGCGGCCCACGAACGCACCCTCGACCAGATCGACGACATCGAAGCTCAACGGGATCTCGCGCGAGGCAATGTTCTCGACGTCGAGTCGAATGCGCGGCGGCGACAGTTCGATCTCAAGGTCCTGCAACACCCGTTGGTCGCGGCGCACGTCGGCCACCGTGAATTCGATGCTCGTACGCGTGCTCCAGTCGAGGCCCAGGAACGCCGTGATCTGCAGATCGAGTCGCTCGGTCTCGATTGTCGCGATGCGAAAGCGCGGACCGCTGATGCGCACTTCGACCTTGTCGATGGGGCGATCGCCATCGAAGAAGCGCAGGCCGACGACGCGGTCGGTCGGCAGCGCAATCGCCAAACGATCGAGCAACATGCCGGTCGCGTTCAACGTGCCAACATGCACCAACGGCACGGTGCGCGTGTGGGTGTCCTTGATGCGGCTGTCGATGAAGAACCACAGCAGCACCGCCAGCCCGATCGCCAACAACTTGCGCCATGGATCGGCAACGATCGCCGCGAAGATGCCGGGCCGACGTCGTTTCTCGCTCATGCCACCTCTTTGCGTCCGAGCGCCGCGTCGAGTTGTTGCTCGACTTGTTCGAGCGTCAGATCAAAGTTGAGCTTGCCGCCACTCGCGGTCGAGATCTTGCCGGTCTCTTCGCTGACGATCAGCACGAAGGCGTCAGTGTCCTCAGACAAACCGAGGGCGGCGCGGTGCCGCGTGCCGAGGCGCTTGTCGACGTCGGGGTTCTGGCTCAGCGGGAACAAACACGACGCCGCCACGATGCGATCGTCGCGCACCACGACCCCACCATCGTGCAGAGCGCTCTTTGGATAGAAGATCGACTCGATCAGGTAGCTGTTGAGTTCGGCATCGATCGTGATGCCGTTCTCCGTCAACTCTCCAAGCGTGGAGTCGCGTTCGATCGCGATCAGGGCACCGATGCGTTCTTTGCTCATGCGCGCGATGGCGCGCAGCAACCGCGGCACGATCCTGGTGTCGCGGCGAAAGAACGTGCGGAAGATCGAGGCATCGCCGATCTGCACGATGGCGCGCCGGATCTCCGGGTGGAACACGACGACCAAGCCGAGCACGACCGATGGCGCCAAGCTGTCGACGAGATAACTGACCCGATCCAACGGCAGCGACTCGGTCAGCAAGAAGAAGCCGACCATCGCCACCAGCAACAGCAGGCCGAGGCCGCGAATGATGACCGAGCCGCGCGTCGCCCACAGAAAGCGGAGCACGATGTAGATGAGGACGGCGAAGATCGCGACCTCGAGCAACATCGTGCTGATGCCGATGGCACTGGCAAGCCCGGTCGCGGGCACGTCCTGGCGCAGCAACGCTGGCACTGCAATCATGGGCACGCTGGGCGAACGAGAAAGAGAACGAGAACGAGACGCCTGCAGGCGCCCGAGAGACCGCCGCGCCGTCAGGCGCCCGAGAGACCGATATCCGGCTTCTTTTCGCCCGGGATTGGCGGTGGTTCCACCGCGGGACGCGGCGTCGCCTCGACGCGCTTTTGCAACTGCGGCTGTTGTTGTTGGCGCAGCTGCGCCTGTCGGAACTCGTCGAGGTCATCGCCGCGCAGCACGGCGCCGACTTCGTCGCCACTGAGCGTTTCATGCTTCAGCAAGGCGGCGGCGACCGCGTCGAGTTTTGCTCGGTTGTCGCGCAGCAGCACTGTCGCCGCCCCGTACTGCTCGTCGACGACCCGTCGAATCTCGTCGTCGATCAGTTCGAGCGTCTTTTCGCTGACCCCTGACGCGAGCCGGAACTCGCTGCCAAGGAACGGATTCTCGTCGTCGGCCGTGTACTTGATCGGGCCGACCTTCGCACTCATGCCGAGTTCGCAGACCATCACGCGCGCCAGATTGGTCGCCTGCTCGATGTCGTTCTGGGCCCCCGCACTGATGTCGCCGAACACCAAGTCCTCGGCGACCCGGCCGCCAAAGCACACCGAGATGCGGCCGAGCAACTTGGCTCGCCAGTGGTTGTAGTCGTCCTTTTCCGGCAGCGACATGGTGGCGCCGAGCGCCCGCCCGCGCGACACGATCGTCACCTTGTGAACCGGATCCTGGCCCGGCGTCATGATCGACACGATGGCGTGACCCGCTTCGTGGTAGGCCGTGACCTTCTTGTCCTCTTCCTCGATCGCGCGGCTGCGCTTCTCGCGACCCCAGCGCACCCGATCGCGCGCCTCTTCGAGG
The DNA here is from genome assembly GCA_947444055.1 of Planctomycetota bacterium. Lineage (GTDB taxonomy): Bacteria > Planctomycetota > UBA1135 > UBA1135 > UBA2386 > UBA2386. The sequence goes on along the minus strand of CANEYR010000006.1, from coordinate 75,338 downwards.
TCGGACATGTCCACCGCGTCCTTGTTCTTCATCGCCGCCAAGATGGCGGCCTCATTGATGACGGCAGCCAACTCCGCGCCCGAGAAGCCCGCCGTCGCCTTGGCGATCAATTGCAGGTCGACATAGCCAGCGATCTTCACCTTGCGCGCGTGCACCTTGAGGATCGCTTCGCGGCCCTTGATGTCGGGCTTGTCGATGACCACTTGGCGGTCAAAGCGCCCCGGCCGCAGCAACGCCGGATCGAGCACGTCGGGGCGGTTGGTGGCGCCGACCAGGATGATGCCCTTGTCAGAATCAAAGCCGTCCATCTCGACCAGGATCGCATTCAGCGTCTGCTCGCGTTCATCGTGACCGCCGCCCATGCCGGTACCGCGCTTGCGACCGACGGCATCGATCTCGTCGAGGAACACGATGCACGGGCTGGCTTCGCGCGCCTGCTTGAACAGGTCGCGCACACGGCTGGCGCCGACGCCGACGAACATCTCGACGAAGTCACTGCCGCTGATCGAGAAGAACGGCACTTCGGCTTCGCCCGCGATCGCCTTCGCCAACAGCGTCTTGCCAGTGCCCGGCGAACCGACCAGCAGCACGCCGCGCGGGATCGAACCGCCAAGGCGCGCAAACTTCGCGGGGTTCTTCAGGAACTCGATGATCTCGCGCACTTCGGCCTTCGCCTCTTCCATGCCGGCGACGTCGTCGAAGGTGATGTTGGTGCGATTCTCTTTGGTGTAGAGCGAGGCGCGGCTGCGGCCAAAGCTCAACACTCCACCACTGCCGCCCGGCGACCGCATCGGGCGCAGGATGAACAGCCAGACAATGATCAGCACGAGGATCCACGGCACCACCGTACCGAGCACGTAGAGCAAAGCCGTGTTGGGCTCGCTGATGCGGAACTCGGCGGACCCGAGCGACAGCGTCTCGTGGAAGACCGGCACCTTGACGGCGGTCAACGCGTTGGTGACGTTCAGCAGCGAGGCCTCCGACCCTGGTGCGGGCGCATCGAGGCGCACGTAGTAGGCCTGCGAATCGCGCTGCAGCAGGGCCGTCAAGTAGGTGCCAGCCTTGCGGCCGTCTTTGGGCTTGGTCGCCGGGGCTGTGGTGGGCGTCTCCTTCGAGTCGACTTCCTGCACGAAGAACGCCTGCGAGACGTGAATGCGCTGCGTCTTCAGGTCTTCGAGGAACTTGGCGGAGGCGCCGTCGGTGCCATACAGGTTCCAGTCCAAACGCAGCGGCGCCAGTTGGCTGTAGACCTGCAGGCCATCGTGGCGAATGAAGTCGCGCAGCACGACTTCGACCTGCCGCACCCCGTCGTCGAACTTGACCTCAGCCGTGGCAAAGCCGTCCCCCGACCAGGTGAACTTCTCAACGCGACCGTTCAGCAGATAGCTCTTGAACGCGTGCACCGAGTTTTGGCCGTCGCGCGCGGAGCTCGATACGACCACGAACAGCGCCAACAGCAACGCGAGAATCAGAATCACGCCGCCCATGCCACGCGGCTTCTTGCCGCCTTGGCCGTCGCCCGGTTCCTTCGTTTCTTTGCTCGTCATCAGGTGTCCTTCGCTGGCTGCAAACGGTCGCGTGTGTTCATCGGCGCCTAGCCGCGGAAAGCCGTAGCCAGCTTGCCAACGCGGCTTCCGCCCCGTCGCCGGGGCTTTTGGAAGTCCGCAGGATAGGTCAGCGAGTGCGGCCACGCCAGGAGGCGAGTCGGCGAAGCCGCGAGGAACTTCTGGCCGCGTAGGTAACCTGCCGCGGCCGGACCTGCCCCGCCAGCGACCTCGAACTCGTCGCCGCCAACATGATTCGACGCGAAGTACGTAGCCGACCAGCGGCCACAGCAGCGGCCATGCCGACCATGCGCCGACAGACCATCACTCGCTGGACGTTCCTGGTCCTGCTGTTGGCAACCGGCCTGGGCCTCGCTTGCCGACCGGCCTGGAGCCCCGACAGCAAGCGTTGTCTGCACCTGGTGAAGCTGGCGAACGATCGCCTCGGCGTCGGCTGCTACGACGTCGCCACCGAGAAGAGCGAGCTCCTGACCGTGATGCCGCGCGAAGCGATGGTGGCTCCAGCCTGGCATCCCGATGGCCAACACGCCGTCGTGCTGTGGGCCAAGGAGAAGGCGGCGACGCTGCAGGTGACCACCATCGATTTGCGCACCAAGTCAGCGCTGGCGACCGTCGTCATTCCGGTGACTGGCGACGTTGGCGAGATGTTCACACCAACCCTAGTGCACGGCCCGCACCTTTTCGTCGCCACCGACACCATCGTTCGCATCGACATGGCCACCGGCGAACAGCGGCGCGCCGCCAACGAAGGGACGGAAGAACTGCTGCTGACGCCGTACGGCGACGGGCTCGCCTACTTCGCCAGCCACAAGCATCGACGCGACCGCTGGCAGTTTGGCACGCTCGACCCCGACACCATGGTGCGCACGCCCCGGGTGACGCCGCCAGCACAGTTCCCGTGGGAGGTCTTGCCGATGCCCGCGGTGTCGCACGATCGTCGGCGTCTCGCCTTGCCAGCGCGCCGCGTCGGCAAGCCGAACGATCTGGCGTTGCTGGTGTTCGCTGGCGACCAACTTGAAAACACCCTGGTGCTGGGGCCGCACGAGCAGCTCGACTGCGCCTCGCTGCAGTGGCTGCCGGACGGCGTCACCTTGGCGGCCGGCCTATGCCGCCGTACCGCGGAGACGATGACGTGGAGCCTGTACGAGACGACGCTGAGCGGCAGCGTGACGCGCGAGACGAAGGTCCTGGCGACCAAGGTGACATCCAAAGACCAGAGACCGTGGGCCATGGCCTTCCCATTGGCCCTGGCCCCCGACGGCAGCACGGCCGCCGCCTCGACCGCGATGCTGGCCAGCGCCGAACCGCACCAACACGGCCTCTGGCTGGTCGACCTGACTTCGAATCGGCGAACGGTGACGCAGGTGCCATTCCCTAAGACCCCGCCCGAGGTCATGCTGCGCGGCAGTGCACACTTCGCGGCGGCGGCGACGGCGTGGGTCGATGGGTTTGCCCTGTCGACGCCGGACTGCCTCGCCAGCGCGATCGACAGTGATGCGAGCCGGGGGCTGCAGGCGCTCATCTCTGGCACCTGCGATCTGGCGATGACGACCCGCGCGCCCAACGAACAGGAACAACAAGCCGCCAACGATGCAGGCGTGACCTTGCGTGAGCACCGCATCGCGTTCGATGCCGTGGCCGTCATCGTGCATGCGGACAACCCGCTGCGTGAACTGACGGTCGAGCAGTTGGCGAAGATTCTCGGCCGCCAACCGCTGCGCGCGTGGGCCGAGCTCGGTGTCACCTTGGCGACGGCGGGACCGCTCGTCGCCGTCGGCTTGAACGCGGCGACCGAGACCGGCGAGTTCGTGCGCGACCGCGTGCTGCAGCGGCGCAGCTTCGCGCGCGACATGCAGTTGCTAAAGCAGTCAGAGAACGTCGTCGAACTCGTGCGCGCCAGCCCCACCGCGATCGGGTTCGTGCGCGCCGGCCACGTTGGCGCGGGCGTTCGCGTGGTGCCGTTGCGCGCGGCCGAGCAGACGGCGGCGACGTTGCCGGAACCAGCAGTGCTGGCGGCAGGCCGCTACGCGCTGGCGCGGCCCGTGATGTTGTATTCACGCCACGACGCCAAGCCCGAGGTCGCGACGTTCTTGCAGTGGTTGCAGAGCGATGCGGGGCTGTTGGCCACGGCGCGCGCTGGTTTGCTCGTTGCCCCGCGCTGAGTTGTTGGCTCAAGGCGTTCGCAGGCGGAACGCCACGTGCTCGGCTGACGCGAGGCCAAGGTGCAAAGTGGTGTGCATCGCCGCATCATCCGCTCGCAGCAGCGCCGCGGCATCGAGCCAAAGACCATGAAACACCTGGCTGCGCAGGTAACCTGCGGCATCCGGCACGAGGCGGTGATAGCCGCCACTGCGCAGTACGAACCAGTCGACGGCACCATCCTCGGTACGTTGCACGAGGTATTCCTGAACCCCCGCCCGACGGTAGACCTGCAGTTTCTGATGCAGGTCGTAGCTGACCGAACTGGCGGCGACCTCGACGACCAACTCCGGAGCGCCATGGATGTAGTGGTCCTGATCGATGCGCGATCGGCCACTTGGTCCAGTGATGCGCAGCATCAGGTCCGGCTGCACTTCGTTGTCCTGGTCGACGCGAAACGTGGTGTCGATGCCAACCGCCACGCCCGGCGTGGCGCGACGGTACTCGCACAGCCAGCCAGCGAGCAGCGCGTGGGGCAGACCATGTTGGGTGTAGCGAACCGGGGAAGGCATGTAGACCACTCCTTCGAGCAGCTCCGCCTTCTTCAGATCCGGCATCGCTTCGTAGCGTCGTTCGAACTCGTCGCGGGAGAGCCGATCGCCCGCACGCAACACCGGGATCCTGTTGGAGGTCGTCATGAGCGGCGTCATGCCTTGGTTGTGTGCAACCGGGGGCAGAGTGTAGCGCGGATTTCCGAGTGGCGCCGCGGCCGAAGCACCGTCGCAACCGCCCTCAGCTCGCCGCCGGCTCCAGCTTCTGGCGATGCGTCTGCAGCGCTGCCACCACCAACTCGTGCATGCCAGCCGTTGCCCCGGCATCCAACTCGGCGAAGATCGCCCGGCGCATGCGCGGCTCCCAGAACCGCTGCAGGTGCGTGGCCACGCCTTCGATCGCCGTGCTGCGCGCTGGATCGACGGCGAAGAAGGCGGCGATCTCGTTCGCCATCCGGACCAACTTCTTGCCGTCCATCAGCTCGTCTCTCCCTTCACGGCGGTCTTCGGCACGAAGGCTTCTTGCGTCGCCGAGAACGTGTCGAACTCGCGCTGCCACTCCGACTTCTTCGCGTGCGCCACGACCTGCACGGCGGTGACTTTGTATTCGGGGCAGTTGGTCGCCCAGTCGCTGTTCTCCGTCGTCACCACGTTCACGCCCGACTCGGGATGGTGGAACGTCGTGTAGACGACCCCCGGCTGCATGCGTTCGGTGATCGTCGCGCGCAGCGTCGTCTCGCCCTTGCGGCTCTGCAGCGACACCATCTCGCCGTCCTTGATGCCACGTTGCTCGGCGTCGTGCGGATGGATTTCGAGCACGTCCGCGTCATGCCACACCTTGTTCTCGGTACGGCGAGTCTGCGCGCCAACGTTGTATTGGCTGAGAATGCGGCCGGTCGTGAGGATGAGCGGGAACTTGCGCGTCGTGCGTTCGGGCGTCGCCACATACTCGGTGAGGATGAACCTGCCCTTGCCACGCACGAACTGCTTCTCGTGCATGGTGGGCGTGCCTTCGGGGGCAGCGTCGTTGCACGGCCACTGGATGCTGCCGAGCAGATCGATCTTCTCGTAGCTGACGCCGGTGAACGTCGGCGTCAACTTGGCGATCTCGGCCATGATCTGGCGCGGGTGGTCGTAGTGCATCGGGTAGCCGAGCGCGTTGCTGAACGCGACCGTGACTTCCCAATCGGCCATGCCCGCGAGCGGCGGCATGACTTTGCGCACGGGACTGATGCGCCGTTCGGCGTTGGTGAAGGTGCCGTCCTTCTCGAGGAACGAGCTGCCGGGCAGCAGCACGTGCGCGTACTTCGCCGTCTCGTTCAAGAAGATGTCCTGCACGATCAAGCACTCCAGCGATTCCAAAGCCTTCTGCACGTGCTGGGTATCGGGATCCGACTGCGCGATGTCCTCGCCCTGCACGTAGAGCGCCTTGAACGAACCATCGACTGCGGCGTCGAACATGTTGGGGATGCGCAGGCCCGGCTCGTGGTCGATCGGCCGCCCCCACACCGAGGCAAACAGCTCGCGGGTCGCGGCGTCGGAGACGTGGCGATAGCCGGGCAACTCGTGCGGGAACGAACCCATGTCGCACGAACCCTGCACGTTGTTCTGGCCGCGCAGCGGGTTCACGCCGACCCCGGGGCGACCGATGTTGCCGGTGACCATCGCCAAGTTGGCGATCGTCATCACAGTGGTGCTGCCTTGGCTGTGCTCGGTGACGCCGAGTCCGTAGTAGATGGCGCCGTTTGGCGCCGCGGCAAAGAGGCGCGCCGCCCCGCGAATCTGCGCCGCCGGCACGCCGGTGTCAGCCGCCAGCGCTTCTGGCGAGTTCTTTGGCAGCGAGATGAACGCGCGCCACTTCTCCCACTCGACCAAGTCGCAGCGCTCGCGCACGTAGGCTTCCTTGGCGAGGCCTTCGGTGACGATCACGTGCGCCAGCGAGTTCATCACGGCGACGTTGGTGCCGGGCTTGAGCTGCAAGTGGAACTCGGCTTCGACGTGCGGCATGCGCACCAGGTCAATGCGCCGCGGGTCGATGACGATCAGGCCGGCTCCTTCCTTACCGGGGGTGCCACGCAGGCGCCGCTTCATGCGCGAGGCGAACACCGGATGGCCATCGGTCGGGTTGGCGCCGATCACGATCACACAATCGGTGAAGTCGACGCTGTCGAAGTCCTGCGTGCCCGCCGATTCGCCGAGCGTTTGCTTGAGGCCATAGCCAGTCGGCGAGTGGCAGACGCGCGCGCAGGTGTCGACGTTGTTGTTGCCAAAGCCGGCGCGCACCAGCTTCTGCACGAGGAACGTCTCTTCGTTGGTGCAGCGCGAACTGGTGATGCCGCCGACCGACGTGCGGCCGTACTTGGCTTGGATGCGCTTGATCTCGCTCGCCGCGTAGGCGATCGCCTCTTGCCAACTCACTTCGCGCCACGGATCGCTGATCTTCTGGCGGATCATCGGCTTCTTCAGGCGATCGGGGTGCGTGGCATAGCCCCACGCAAAGCGACCCTTGACGCACGAGTGGCCGTGGTTCGCCTTGCCGTCCTTGTGCGGCACCATGCGCACGACCTCATTGCCCTTCATCTCGGCGCGAAACGCGCAGCCAACGCCGCAGTAGGCGCAGGTGGTGACGACGGCGTGGTCAGGCTGCCCCTGGTCGACGATCGACTTTTCCATCAACGTCGCCGTCGGGCAGGCTTGCACGCAGGCGCCGCACGACACGCATTCACTGTTGAGGAAGTCGGTCGGGCCCGCCGCGATCTTCGAACCGAAGCCGCGCCCTTCTACCGTCAGCGCGAACGTGCCTTGCACTTCCTCGCACGCGCGCACGCAACGCGAACAGACGATGCACTTGGTCGGGTCGAACGAGAAGTACGGGTTCGACGTGTCCTTGGTGCCGGTCAGGTGGTTCTCGCCCTCGTAGCCGTAGCGCACTTCGCGCAGACCGACGACACCAGCCATGTCCTGCAGCTCGCAATTGCCGTTGGCGGGACAGGTCAAGCAATCGAGCGGATGGTCGCTGATGTAGAGCTCCATCACTGAGCGGCGCAGATCGGCGAGCTTCTTGCTCTGCGTCTTGACCTTCATGCCCGGCTCACACGGCGTGGTGCACGACGCCGGATAGCCCTTACGGCCTTCGACCTCGACGACGCACAACCGGCAGCTGCCGAACGCATCGAGCGAATCGGTCGCGCAGAGTTTGGGCACCTTGACGCCGGCTTCGATGGCCGCGCGCATCACCGAAGTGCCAGCAGGAACGTGCACCTGCACGCCGTCGATGTGCAGCGCCACCGTTGTCGTGCACGTGCGTTCGGGCGTGCCTCGGTCGAGGACCTTGTTGGAATACATGGCTCAGTTCCGGCGGAAGTCTTCAGGGAAGTGATTGAGTGCACTCAGCACCGGCATCGGCGTCAACCCGCCCATCGCACACAGCGACGCGTTGGCCATGGTGTCACACAGGTCGCGCAGCAGCGCTTCTTGTTGCGGGCGGCGGTCGCCCTGCCGCAGGCGGTCGATGACTTCGGTGCCGCGGGTGCTGCCGATGCGACACGGCGTGCACTTGCCGCACGACTCGATCGCGCAAAACTCCATCGCGTAGCGCGCCATCTTGGCCATGTCGACGGTGTCGTCGAACACCACCAACCCCCCGTGGCCGATCATGCCACCCGCCGCCGCGAACGCTTCGTAGTCGAGCCCGAGGTCGAACTTGCTGGTCGGCAGATAGGCGCCGAGAGGGCCACCAACCTGCACCGCGCGGATTGGGCGCCCACTGGCAGTGCCGCCGCCAAAGTCGTGCAGCAGTTCGCGCAGCGTGATGCCGAACGGCACCTCGACGAGGCCGCCGTATTTGACGTTGCCGGCCAACTGGAACGGCAGCGTGCCCTTGCTGCGACCCACACCGTGGGCGGCGTAGGCGGCACCCCCGTGCTGCAAGATCCACGGCACCGCCGCCAGCGTCATCACGTTGTTGACCACCGTCGGCTTGCCCCACAGTCCCTGCAAGGCTGGCAACGGCGGCTTCGCTCGCACGATGCCGCGCTTGCCTTCGAGGCTCTCGAGCATCGCGGTCTCTTCGCCACAGATGTAGGCGCCAGCACCAAGGCGCAGGTGCACTTCGAACGGCTTGCCGCTGCCAAGCACCGAAGCCCCCAGCCAGCCGGCCGCGCGGGCGCGCGCGATCGCGGCCATCAGCACGATGTGCGCATCGGGGTACTCGGAGCGCAAGTAGATGTAGCCCTCGGTCGCACCGACCGCGAGACCGGCGATCACCATGCCTTCGAGCAGCATGAACGGATCGCCTTCGATCACCATGCGGTCGCTGAACGTGCCCGAGTCGCCTTCGTCGGCGTTGCACGCGATGTACTTCTGGTCGGCGGCGGCGCCGAGCACGGTGCGCCACTTGATGCCCGCCGGGAACCCAGCCCCGCCGCGACCGCGCAGCCCAGACGCCACCATCTCGTCGACGATCGCCGCCGCCGACTTCGCCAGCGCCGCCCGCAGGCCAACGAGTCCCCCGTTCGCTTCGTAGTCGCTGAGGCTCAACGGATCGGTGAGCCCGATGCGCGCGAACGTCAGCCGCGTTTGCTTCTTGAAGTACGCGATCTCGCCGACCGGGCCTTGGCGCAGCGCATGCGCACCGCCCTGCAGAAAGCCTTTGGCAAACAGGCCGGCGATGTCGGCCACGGTCACTGGCCCATAGGCGATGCGACCCGACGGCGTCTTCACTTCGACCATCGGCTCGAGCCACAGCATGCCGCGCGAACCATTGCGCACGATCTGCACCGCTTGCTGGTGTTCACTGGCGACGCGCACGATCGCATCGGCGACCGCATCGGCGCCCATCGACTTCGCCGCACTGTCGCGCGGCACGAACACGGTGACGGTCCCAGTAAAAGTCATCGGCTGCCGCCCTTCATGCGGGCGTTCTGCACCAAGGCATCCAGGTGCGCTTCGCTGACGCGGCCGAGCAGCTGGCCATCGACGAGCGCCGACGGCGACAACGCGCAGTTGCCGAGGCAATAGACCGCTTCGAGCGTCAGCGCCCCATCCGCCGTCGTCTCCCCCATTGCGACCCCGTGCACCGAACGCAGCCGCTGCTCCAGCCGTTCGCAGCCCATCGCTTGGCACGCTTCGGCCCGGCACAGCTTCAACACCGTGCGCCCCGGCGGGGCCTGGCGGAAGTCGTGATAGAAGGTGATGACGCCATGCACTTCGGCCCGCGACAGATTGAGGCCGTTGGCGATGCGATCGATCGACTCCGGCGGCACGAAGCCGAGTTCGGCCTGGATCGCGTGCAGGATCGGCAGCAAGGCACCGGGCAAGGTTGCCAAGCGCGCCACGACGGCATCGACGGCGGCCAACTGGTGGGGCGTGGCGGCAGCGTGAACAGCCTCGCCACTTCGGACACTGGGTTGCATGCGCGGGGTCGGGACCGGGAAAGGGGCGAACGTTGTATCAGAAAGCCGGGCGCGGACCACGGCGCCGATGGTGCGCGCTGGCCGCAGCCCGGTCATGCTGCCGCCATGGACCCTCGTGCCGTTCGCCAAGCCCGCCGCGCCCAAGTGGCGCAGCGAGCGGACGAACGCGCGACCGCTGGCCGCAACACGCCGCGACTTGTGCAGTGGCGCCGATGGCGTCGGCGCGTCGGCGGCTGGTTGCTGGAACGGCTCGCACCTTGGCTGCTGCGCGCGCTCGCTTGCACCTGGCGTGTGCAGTGCCTTGGTGAACCAGGCCTGCTGCTGCAGCGCAGCCCGCGCCCCTGGATCGTCGCCATGTGGCACGGCCGCATGCTGACGTTGATGCCCTTGCGCGGGCACTGCGGTCGCGACATCGGGGTCTTGGTGTCGCCGAGCGACGACGGCGGTTTGGCCCAGCAAGCCCTGCGCCGCTTCCGCTATCGCATCGTGCGTGGCTCGCTCAGCCGCGGCGGCGCCCGCGCGCTGCGCGCGATGCAGGAACTGGTGGCGAACGGCGGCCAACTGGTGGTGACGCCCGACGGACCACGCGGACCGCGCCACAGCATGAACGTCGGCATCGCCTGGCTCGCCCGCAGCAGCGGGGCGCCGATCCTGCCAGTCGGCGTCGCCGTCGATCGCGCTTGGCGATTGCGCAGTTGGGATCGCTTCACGATTCCCAAACCGTTCGCCCGCCTTTGCGTTTTCTACGCCGATCCGATTCACGTCGCGGCCGACGCCAGCGACGAACAGCTCGAGACGATCGCGGCGGACGTGCGCACGACGCTGCTCGCGAACGAACGGCTAGCCTTCGAGAAACTCAACCGCGCCAACGATCTCGACACGCCGCCATGAACGAACACGACCCGGGCCCTGCACCAAGCAGGACCCGGGTCGATCTAGCCGAGCGCGGCCCAAGCAAGCGGTTCGCCTTGCTCAACCCGCGGCGGCAGCGCCCAAACGTCACGGCGGCAGCGCCCAAACTTGACGGCGCAGCGCGCCCTCGAGGCGACTACAGATCTTGCGGACGGAGCGTCTTGCGGCCGTTCGCTTCGCAGCGACCTTCCGCCTTGGTGATGATGCTGCGGACACACGCGTCGAGCGCGCCGTAGAAATCGGACGACACGTTCGACTTCTTGGCCGCGGCCTTGGTGCGCGACTTCGAGATGATCAGTTCGCCGGTCGAACCGGACTTCTTTGCGTTCTTCTTAGCAGCCATCGGATGTCTCTTCGGTGGATTGTGAGTTCGCCCGGTCACGTGCGAAAGTGCCACGCCGCCCGCGAACTCGCGCGAAGTTTGGCGAGGCCACTTCTTCTGTCAACGACAAAGTCGCGGGGAAAACTGCGTTTTGGAGCCCGTTCTCGGGGTTTCCGCTGCGAGCCCGTCGCCGCGCGGCACGTCCTCACCCACGCGCTTGCCGATGATGACGACGTTCTCGGGCGGCGGCGCAGTGGCCTCGCGCACACTTGCAGCTACAGTCACTGGCGCATGAGTTGGCGTCGCATCGTGCTGTTGTCCCTCGCCCTTGTCGCCGTGCTCGGCGGCGTCACGTGGAGCGTCTTGCAACACAGTGATGCCGCGACCCAGGTCGTGCGCCGCGAGCTGCAAGCGTTGTTGGCGACGCCCACGGAGGTCGCGTCGACCGCCCTCGACTTGGGGCGCGGGCGGCTGTCGGTGCGCGGTGTTCGCATCGCCGATCCAACGCGCGCTGGTGCCACCCTGCTGACCCTCGACGAGGTCGCCGTCGATGTCGCCATCGCCAATGGCAGTTCTTGGGTCGACGTACACGCCATCACGGTCGATGGCTTTGCCATCGAAGCGGGGCCGACGTTTCCGGATCTCGCCTCGCTGTTGGTGAAAACCGCGGCCGCGCCGACGGGCCCAAAGCACATTCCGCCGATCGAGCTGCGCGGTGGCCGCGTGCGCCTTGTGCTGCGCGAAGGCCAAGCTCCGCTCGAATGGGTCGACGTGGCGATCGGCGTGCTGCCTCACCAAGAACGGCCGCAATTGCAGGTTCGCGGCAGCGCTTTGCTGCGTGAACTCGGAGCGAAGTTCACCGTGCTTGGCGACATCGATCCAGAGAGCGGTGCGGGCTTGCTGGTGCTGTCGACGGCGGCCGTCCCGATCACGGCGACGACAGTCGCTCGCATCACCGAACTGCTCGGGATCGCGCCGACGACACTCACGCCTGGCGCCACGGTGCGTTCCTTGCAGATCACCGTGCATCTGCCGGGGGCCGGCGGTTCCCCGCGCTTCGAACTCGCTGCCGAGCTGACGGACGTGCGCGTCGAAGGCGAAGGCCTGCCGAGTTTGATCACAGCGGCCACCGTCAGCGTGCAAGGATCGAGCGCCGACGGCGGCAGTGTCGCCATTCGAGTGCAACAGACCACCGCGCGCGGCACGCTCGACGCGACGGCGCGCGTGACCCACTTGCAGGAGGAATCGCAAGCCGAGGTCAGGGTCATTGGCCACGATCTCGCCATCGATGCCGACGTGCTGACGGCACTCAACCTGTTCGACATCGGCCGCAACATCGTGCAAGCGCTGCAGCCGACCGCCGGCCGCGCCGATCTCGAACTGTTCTTGCGCAACCCGCATCGCCGCCTTGGCATCACCGAACTCGACATCACCTTGCGCGAGGTCGCCGTGGCCTTCCATGGCTTTGGCAAGAGCGAGAACCGCGCCGCCTTCCCGCTGCCGATGGAACACACTCGCGGCCGCATTCGCCTGCGCGACGACGTGCTGCTGCTCGAGGACATCCATGCCTCGATCGCGGCGTCAGCGGGCGGCGGCAGCGTCGACGTGCAAGGACGCGTGCTCACCGCTCGGCCGAGTGGCGAGGACGTGGTGATCGACATCCATGGCGAAGGCGTGGCGTTCTCACCGGATCTGCGCGCGGCGTTGGCGACGCTGCTCGATGACGACGGTGCGCTCTACGACAAGTTTGCGCCAGTCGGACGAACCGAAGTCGACATCCAACTGCGCCCCGAGAGCGAGTTGCCTGGCGGTTGGGCGGTCGATGTGCGGCCCTCGGCGTCGTCGATGCAGTGGGCTGGCTTTCCCTACCGCCTCGACCAACTGCGCGGCGCCGTGCGCGCGCGCACCGACGGTGTCACCTTCGATCTCGCGGGCCAACACGGCGACGGCCGCTTGGCGATGCGCGGCTTCATTCCGCTGGGCCCCGCCTCGCCCAACGACAAGGGCTTCGTCGCCGCCGTGACGCTGGAGACGATCGTGCTCGACGACGATCTACGGCGGGCCGTCGCGGTGCTGGCACCCGACCTCGACAGCGCGTGGCAAGCGAGTGCCGCCAGTGGTCGCTTCAGCGGGCAGGTGAAGGTGTGGCGGCCACTGCCCACCGATCCGCTTTACCACGATGCGCGGCTGGATCTGGCCGGCGTCGATCTGCGTCTGCCAGCGGCCCCGTGGCGCGCGGTAGGGTTGCACGGACAGCTGATCGTGCAGGGACTCGGCGACGGCACGCGCGTCGACTTCGATGCGTTGCGCGGCGAATTGCACCACGGCGGTGACAGTCGCGCCAAGCTGGCGATGCTCGGCCATGTGGTCGTCGGCAAGACCGCCAGCGAAGAGTTGGCGTTCGTGGTGCGCGACCTTGAGCTCGACGAACAACTTGGCGCGACCCTCGAACAGCTCGGCGCTCTCGGCGCCGGCACCTGGGCTTCGCTGGACCCGTCCGGCCGGGTCGATCTGGTTTGTCGCCACCAACGCACCGGCAGCACCGCCGAGCCCCTGGGCCTCGTTGTGCACTTGCTCGATGTGCGTTGTGACGCGCCCATCCTGCTGCGTCCGGCCGAACACATGACAGGCGAATTGCAGGTCGCCAACGGCGAGCTGCGCTTCGACGACGTGCGGGCCACGCTGGGCGGCGCCCTGGTGCAGTGCTCGGCTGGCCGCGTGCGCACGCGACCGGCGCCCGACCAACGCACCGAGATCTCGTTCACCGTCAACGCCAACGGCGTGCCGATCGACGACGGCGTCGCCAATCTGTTCTCAGGGCCGCTGCGCACGGCCGTGCTGCAGCGACAGTTGCTCGGTCGCGCCGACGTCGACAGCCTGCAACTGCAATTCGCCATCCCCAGCGCCACCAGCACCGGTCCTTTTGAGACGACCCTGAAGGGCCAATTGCGTCTCTACGACCTCGACATGACGCTCGGCCAGGGCGCGGACGGCATGCTCGTGCATGGCATCACCGGCGTCGCCAATCTGGCGGCGAGCACGGTGTCCGACGCCGGCGGCCAATTGCGAGGAGCCTTGCGCGGGGTGTCGCTGCGCATGTTCGGGCAGCCATTCGAAGCGATCGATGCCGCCTTCCTTGCGGACGCCGAACACATCACCATCGAGGCCCTGACGGCTCGCCTGCATGGCGGTGCCTTGCGCAGCGCCCGCACCGACAAGCCGGCCATCGAGTACGTGCTGCCAAGCGCGGCGACTCCCGACGGGCCGACTCCCGACGGACAGCTGCGCGCCGACATCACCTTCCAGAACGTCGACGTCTTCACCTTCCTGGATCGCAGTGGCTGGACGAACCCGCCGTACTCCGGCGCGGCCAGCGGCGCCTTGACCCTCGACCGGCTCGACGGCAGCAGCGTGCTCGGCGCCGTCGGCAAGGGCAACCTCAAGATCGAACGCGCCAACCTTGGGGAAGTGCCGCTGTTCACGGCCATCTACGCGCAACTGCCACCCGCGAATCGGCCGAGCTTCGACGGCCTCGACCTCACTTGGCAAGTCGCCGACCGCAACGTCGAGTTCACGACCTTCAACGTCAAGTCGAACATCTTGGCCGCGCGCGGCCAGGGTCGACTTGGCTTCGATGGCTACCTCGATGTCGAGATGACCCTCGGCAACTTGCTCGGCGCGTCGGCGGATCCGTTCGTGATGCCGCTCCTCAGCTACCTCGCGCAGAACATCGTGACGTTCCATCTGCACGGTTACCTGAGCGATCTGCGTGCCGAAAAGCGCTGGGTCACCGAGTCCGCGCCGCGACGCCGCGTCGTGGTGCCGATGCCGCCGGCGACGCCGCGGCCGACCGCGCCTGATTTTTGAGCGCTGGCGCGCATCGCCCGGCGCCAGCGTTGACGCCGCTGCCGAGATGACGACACTCTGCCGCATGTCATCCCTGCACGCCGTCATCATGGCCGGTGGCTCGGGCACGCGTTTCTGGCCAGCCAGCCGCAGCGCACGGCCAAAGCAGTTCTTGCCGCTGGTGAACGGCAAACCGCTGATCGAAGCGACCCTCGATCGCCTGCGCGGCCTCTGCGCCGACGACAACGTCTGGGTTGCGACCAACAAGAAGCAGGCGAAGGCCCTGACCAGGCTGTTGCCGAACTTGCCGCGCGATCGCTTGATCATCGAACCGGAGCCCCGCGACACCGCGCCGTGCGTCGCACTGGCGACGGCGACCATCGCGGCGGTCGACCCCACGGCCACCATGATCGTGCTGCCCGCCGATCACGCCATCGAACCGCTCGACGCCTTCCACAGCATGCTGCGCGCAGGCGTCGAGTTGGCGAGCGACCAGAAGACGTTGGTGACGTTCGGCATTCGCCCGACCTATCCAGCAACCGGCTACGGCTACCTGCAATGCGGCTCGGCTTTGGCAGGCACCAAGCTGCCCGCGTTTGTGGCGACCAAGTTTTGCGAGAAGCCCAACCTGGAGACCGCCAAGCAGTTCGTCGCGCAGGGCAACTTCCTGTGGAACAGCGGCATCTTCGTCTGGCGCGTCGAAGCGATCCGGCGCGCGATGGCGGCCACCGAACCAGCGCTCGCAACCAGCACGACGGCGATGCTCGCTGCCATACAAAAGCAGGAACGCGCTGCCTGCACGCGCGCCTTTTTGCAAGCGCCGCCGCGCTCGATCGACTACGCGGTGATGGAGAAGGCCGACACGGTGGCCGTCATCGAAGCGCCCATTCGCTGGGATGACGTTGGCAGCTTTCCGGCACTCGCTGCGATCGCAGCACCCGATGGTGAAGGCAACATCGTGGTGGCGAACCACGGCGGTTCGCACCTCGCTCTGCGCAGCCGCGGCAACATCGTCTACGTCGATGGCGCCCGCACCGTCGCGCTGTTTGGCGTCAGTGACTTGGTCGTCGTCGCCGTCGACGATGCCGTGCTGGTGTGCACGAAAGACCAAGCGCACGACCTGAAGGCTCTGGTCGAACACGTGCGCGCCGCCGGCCGCACCGACCTCTTGTGACCGCCACGCCGCCGCGACGCATTCTCGCCGTCGACTTCGGCGATGCGCGAACGGGGCTCGCCGCGACCGACTGGACTGGCACCATCGCGGTGCCACTTGGTCGCATCGACGCCCGCGACGACGCCGTGGTCGTGGCCGCCATCAAAGCCCTCGTTGCCGAACGGGACGTGCAGACCGTGGTGCTCGGCATGCCGCTCGCTCAAGACGGCACGATCGGTCCGCGCGCGCAGCGCACCGCCGCCTTCCGCGACCGCTTGCAAGCGGCCTTGCCCTGCCCCGTCGTCGCCATCGACGAGAGCAACTCGACCGACGAGGCGCACGCCCGCCTCAAGGAAGGTGGCCTGAAAGCCAAGCGCCGCAAGGATCTCGCCGACAGCGTTGCCGCCCTCGTGATCCTCGAGCGCTACCGCTACGAGCTGGCCCGCAACCGGCCGAAGTAAGTGCTTGGTCCCCGTAAGCCGGGTTCTGGTGTCGCCGTGAGGCGATGACGGCCATTTCTCTAGAACCGTTCTCGCGAACGGTCGCCAACGACCTACCCGAGGACCTGAGCGCGAGCAGCGCGATCCTCCTATTCGGTCTTCCTCCGGGTGGGGTTTGCCGTGCGAGTCGGTCGACCGACTCGTGGTGAGCTCTTACCTCACCGTTTCACCCTTACCGTCGCCAGCAAGCTGGCAGTCCGGCGGTTTGTTCTCTGTGGCACTTTCCCTGTTCTTGCGAACGGTGGGCGTTACCCACCACCCTGCCCTGGGGAGCCCGGACTTTCCTCCCGCGGCAAATGCATGCCGCCGGCGGCCGTCCAGGGACCAAGCGCGGCGCACCATACGGCGGCGGCATCGCGAGACAAGCGCCGAGCCAGAGGGATGCACACGCCAGCTGCCGCCTTCATCGAAGGTTCACCGGCACGATCGCCAGAATTGCGACCCTCGCCTTGTTGGGTCGGCGTAGTGGGGTAGCCTCTTGAACCTCGCTTGGCGCGTCTCGTCACCGCCAATCTCTCTCGCCTCGACCAACTTGTTCCGCACCTGCTGAGGTCGCCTTGCGACTCGCATTCTGTCTAGTCCTCGCATTCGCCTTGGGTTCCATCCCTGCTCAAGGCCCTTCTGCCCAAGTGTCGACCCGTTCCTACACGGCCGACCTGAGTTCGGGTATTGGCCAGCAGCATGCCGGCGAAAACGGCGGCATCGATGGCTCGGCGCCGGTTCCCGAGCCGAGCACGCTGTTGTTGGTGGGCACTGGCCTGATTGGTCTGGCGCTCACCGCGCGCCGACGGCGGCGCACGAACAAGAAGTAATCGCGCCGGCAGTCGTGCAAGGAGTCGGGAAGGGGCGTGCAAGGAGTCGGGAACGGGCGCTCGCTCAGCCGTAGCGCGGCACGTGGGCCTTGATGCGGCTCGCCTTGGCGACGATGGCCCGCAACAACAACCGGTGTGCGCGCAGCCGTTCCCCCAGGTAGGCCCGCAGGAACCGCAACCCGGCGCGTTTTGGCAGCGGCACCGGCACCGACGCCAACAGGCCGGCGAGGTCCTTCACCAGCCAGCGACGGCTCTGCCAACGCACTTCACAGACCCGCTCCACATCAAGAAACATCGGCGGCGCGTCGCTATGCGGATCCAGCGCGAACACGTGGTTCCAGTAGAGGTCGCGATAGATGAGGCCGCGATCGTGCAAGCGACGCACGACCGGCGCTACGCAACGGCACGCGTAACGGACTAACTCGTCGAACCAACCTTCGCGCACGGCATCGAGCGCCCACGCATCGAGCGATCGCCCCGGCAACCCCACCGTCACCAGCAGCGACCGGTTCTTGTGACCGATCCACGCTACCGGCTCCGGCACCTGCAAACCAAGCAGCGGTAGCACGTGCAGCCAACGCCACTCCGCCGCCGCCGAATGCGCAGCGCCACGCCGCAGCTTGCCGAACAACCAGTCATCCCCGACCTGGACCGCCAGCGTGCGGCGAGTCGGCACGCAACGAACGGTGCGGCCGAGCGAACCATGCCACATGGCGAGCACCGCCTGCGCATGCCTACCAACCGTCAGCGCCACCTCAGGGGCGTTCGCATTTTGCGGCTTGTTGCTGGCGTGCATGGTCCGTTGTACGTTCCCCCGCCCTCCGGCGATCCGCAAGCGGCCACTCGGCATGAACCAACCCGTCAGCAGCGAAGAGAATCCGTTCCAAGCCATGCAGGCTCGGCTCGACTTGGCCGCAGCCCGCCTCGGACTCGAGCCCAACATCATCGCCATCCTGCGCGCGTGCGAACGCGAGATCACCATCAGCATGCCGGTCGTGATGGACGACGGGTCGGTGAATGTGTTCGAGGGCTACCGCGTGCACCACTGCACCTCGCGCGGTCCGGCGAAAGGTGGCATCCGCTACGCCCCCAACGTCAACCGCGACGAAGTGCGCGCACTGGCGGCCTGGATGACCTGGAAGTGCGCCGTCGTCAACGTGCCGTTCGGCGGCGGCAAGGGCGGCGTCATCTGCGACCCGTTCAAGATGTCGAAGGGCGAACTCGAGCGCGTCACGCGCCGCTACGTCACCGGCATCATGGACCTGCTCGGCCCCGACCGCGACGTACCCGCCCCCGACATGGGCACCGACGGCCAGATCATGGCGTGGTTCATGGACACCTACTCCATGCACCAACGCAGCTACTTGCCGGCCATCGTCACCGGCAAACCCGTGAGCCTTGGTGGCTCGCTCGGGCGCATCGAAGCGACCGGTCGCGGTGTGATGCTGGTGACGCGCGAAGCGCTCAAGCACCTTGGCATGAACGGCGTGGAATGCACCGGGGCGGTGCAGGGTTCGGGCAATGTCGGTCTGATCTCGGCACTGCAACTCGCCACGCTCGGCATCAAGATCGTGGCCATCAGCGACATGCACGGTGGCATACACAATCCGCGCGGTCTCGACCTCGAAGCCGTGAAGGCGCACCTGCAAAAGCACAAGCGCCTCGACGGCTACGAGGGTGCCACCAAGATCAGCAACGGCGACCTGCTCGAACTGCCGGTCGACATCCTGGTGCCAGCGGCAACCGAGAACGTGATCACCAGCCGCAACGTCGGCAACATCAAGGCCAAGATCATCGTGGAAGGTGCCAACGGACCATGCACCGCCAACGCCGACAAGATGCTCGACCAGAAAGGCATCTTTGTGATCCCCGACATCCTGGCCAACGCGGGCGGTGTCACCGTCAGCTACTTCGAATGGGTGCAGGATCGCATGGCGTTCTTCTGGACGCAGAAGGAAGTCGAGGACCGCATGGAGCACATCATGGTCGACGCCTTCCGTTCCGTGGTCGACATGGCCCGCAAGTTCCAAGTCAGCAACCGTATCGCCGCCTACATGCTCGGCGTCAACCGCGTGGCCGAGACCACGCGCATGCGCGGGATTTACGCCTAGTCGGCGCGGCGCCGCGCGAGCGCAAGCTCGGCGACCCTCGAACAACGCAGCGAATCAGCCGCCGCCGTCCTGCCGACCCCGCTTGATGTCGCCGCGGTGGCGCTTCTCATCCACCCGCCGCCGCTGGCTGCCACGAGTGGGGCGCGTCGCGATGCGTCGCTTCTGCCGCACCAGGGCACCTGCCAGCAGTCCTGCCATGCGCAGCATCGCCGCCTCGTAGTTTTGGAACTGGCTGCGGTGCTCGCTCGCGGTCACGTAGAGCATGCCGTCGGCATCGATGCGGTTCTCGAGCACCGACCGAATGCGATGCACGTCGCGCAGGCCCAGCACGGCTGTCGCGGCGGTCAGATCGAGCCGCAGGTCGACCTTCGATTCGGTCTTATTGACGTGCTGACCACCCGCCCCGCCGCTGCGCGAGAAGCTCAGGTGAAAGCAGTCCTTCGGCAACACGCGGCCATCGCGCAAGGTGAGGTCAGAGCGCGACACGGTTCACCCATTCGTATTGAGGTGACAGACGGTGATGCCAACCGTGCGCGAGCCACGCGGCGGCTTGCGCGGCCCCCCGCGGGGCAATGACGCGCGGTGCCCTGGCACCAACAGCCTGTAGGCGAACACTCAGGGCCTCGGCGATTGCTGCCGCTTCAGTGAGAACGCCGCCGCCAAAGGCGACCGGCAACGCGGTCGAAGTGAGTCCCGCCTGCCGCACCGCCGCCGCCGCCAGCATCGCCAACGCCTCGACCCCGTCCGCGAACACGGCCTTGGCGACCATGTCACCCGCCGCCGCGGTCGCCAAGACTACGGGCAACTTCGCGGCGACTTCACCCGGCGACAAGCGCTGCAACACCGCGCCAAGTCGCTCCGGGGCGGGCGCCGCAAACGCCGCCGTCAGCGCGGCGGTGAGTGCTGTGGTCGGCCCCAAGCCATCGACCGCGAGCAGCGCCGCGGCCGCCGCGCGACGGACGAAGTCGTAGGCGCTGCCCTGGTCGCCGAGCAAGTAGCCGCGCCCACCCACTCGGTGCAGCTCGCCGTTGGCGGCCCGCGCGATCGCGAAGGAACCAGTTCCCGACCACACCAACACCGCCGGACCATCGGCCAAACCCGCCGCGGCAGCTGCCACGACATCCCCGACCACCGCGAGCGGGAACGCCACGCCGCCCGCACGCACACCAGCAACCAGTGCTTCCCTGGTCTTCGCATCGCCAGCGCCAGCCAGTGCGCACACGGCGGCGGTCGGCGTCGCCACGCGCGTGGCCTGACGCAGGGCGGCGATCATCCCTTCGACCGTGGCCTCGATGCCATGCACCGCCGGCTGCACGCTCGCCGCGTCACCGCCGATGCCGCTGCCGACTGGCCACCATTCGAAGCGACACTTGCTGCCACCCACATCGAGTCCGAGGAACACCACGCGCAGAGGCTACCTCGCTCGCGCAACGAGGGCGAGCCCGCGACTACAGGGAGCGCGCCAGGCGCAGGCCGATGCGTTCACTCTTTGTCCACGGCTCGTTGCTGCCGAAACGAAAGGCCGAACGACAACCGCTCGCCATGCTGCCCCAAGCCCCGCCGCGTACGACGCGCGGTCCATCGCCGACCACTGGCTGCTCGGTGCCGGTGCCGGGATACGGCGCGTACTTGTCTTCGCACCACTCGTAGACGTTGCCGTGCATCTCAAACAGCCCGAACGTATTCGCCGGCAGGCTGCCCGCGGGCACCGCTTGCTTGCGGTTCGTTCCCCTGGGCGCCCCCGCATAGGGCCGGCTGCCGTCGTAGTTCACCTGCTCAGGCGTCACCGCGGTGCCCAACGCGAACGGGGTCGTCGTCCCGGCGCGGCACGCGTACTCCCACTCCGCTTCGCTCGGCAGCCGGAAGCCCCCACTCGACGCATTCAGCTTCTGCACGAACTGCTGGCAGTCGTTCCAACTGACGCTGTCCACTGGGCGATCGGCGGCAGGTCGCTTGCTTGGGTTGTTGCCCATCACCGTCTGCCACTGCGTCTGCGTGACCTCGGTCTCGCCGAGCCAGAACGCGCGACCAATGACACGTTGGTGCGAAGTCTCGTCCTCGCCGCGCTCGGCTTCGCCGCTCGCCGAACCCATCGTGAACCCCGCGGGTGCGGCGGGCACCAACACCATGCGCAGCTGCGTTTGTTTCTCGACCACGACGCTCGGATAGACCAACTCGCCGATCGTGATGCGCGCACAACCGGGAGCGGCCACCGCCCAAGGCAGTTCGACCAACGGTTGTTCCCCACGCACCGACAGGCGCAGCGGCTCCGCCTCGTTGCCGGCCGCATCGCGCGCCGTCACGGTGACGACGAGTTCCGCGTTGGCCAGCACCGTCAGCGAGGCGGACCAGCGACCGTCTTGCACCGGCACCGCGACGGCATTCACCAAGACTTCGCAGACGGAGTCGTCGGTCACGCTGCCGGTCAGCTGCAATGGCCCGGCGAGCACGGTCGCGGCGATCGGTTCGCCAAACGCCAACACCGGCGGCACGCCGTCGTGGCGAACCTGCACCACCGCTTGCCCCACGTTGCCGACCACATCGGTGGCCACGAGTGCGACCTCGTACGCACGCGACTCGGCGAACGCGACGACGGCCTCGAACGCGCCATCGGCGGCAACCCGCACGCCGTTGCCGGCGGCCGTCAACGTCGTGGTGTTCGCATCGCGCACAACGCCACGAATGCGCAGTTCCTTGTCCTTCGTCAGTGGCGGCAGACCCGGCGCGACCTCGACCACCGGCGGCTTGGCATCGACGCGCACGCTGCGTTTGGCCGTGCCGACTCGCCCGGTCGCATCCGTGGCCTCGACCGCGACGTCGGCGGCGCCATCGGCAAGCGTGACGCGCGCGACGAAGCTGCCATCGGGTTGACGCGATGCGTTCTGCCCCGCGATGCGCACGGTCGTCGGTGAACCATCCTGCACGCGCACGACGAACTCGCTCACCGCCGCTACCAATGCCCCCTCGGCTGGCGCCACCATCGTGAGGTCCGGTGCCTTGGTGTCGACCACGATGCCGCGCGGCACCATCTCCCCGAGGGGGCCGCGCACATCTTCGACTTGCACTCGCAGCAGTTGCGGGCCATCGCCCTTGGCCTGCAGCAAGGCTTCGAAGACGCCGCCCACGACGGGTGCCGTCGTCGCTTGCGCCAGCGGGAACGGCATCCCTGCTCCTCCCGCTTCGTTCGCATCGATCGCCACGCGAACGGTGCGCACGTTCGGCACGTTGGCGCTGCCTTCGACTTTGATCGTCAACTCACCGACCACGGCATCGACGACTGGCGTGCGCAACGTCACCGCTGCCGCCATGCGCTGCTGCAATGACGCCACGGCACTCGCCACGGCGGCCTGCACATCGCCATCGTCCGGCGCCAACTCGCGCGCCCGCAGCGCGGCGTCGTATGCAGCATCCGGATCACTCGTCGCGAGTTGCTTCTGCTTGCGAACGAGCCCCAGCACGAGACTCTGCTTGGCCGGCGCCAAAGTCGCGTCCAAGCGCAGCGCCTGTTCGAACTCGACGATTGCTGTCTCCAGGCCACCACTGCGCGGCAACGCTTCGAGACCGCGCGCCAGGGCGGCCTTCGCCGCCACCGAGGGATCCTCGATCACAACTGGCTCTGGCTTGGCGGGCGCCGGATCCGGCGGCGCCTCGACTGGCGGCTTCGCCGCGGGCGGCGTGACGACCACGGCGTTCGTTGGCGGAGCGTTCCCTGGCGAGTCATTCGCGGGTTGGTTGTTCGCTGGCTGGTTGTTCGTCGGCACCGTTGGCGTCGTGGTCGGAGCGGCGGTGTCCGTGTTGGCCTTCGGTGCTGACGTCGTGTCGCCCTTGGCTGGCACCTCGGCTGGCTTCGCCGGTTGGGTCGCAGGCACGATCGGCGCGTCCGCCTTCGCCACTTCGTTGCGCTCAAGTGGCACGGGACCGAACCAACCGGCGGCATAGCCACCACCTACGGCGGTGCCGACGACCACGAGGGCGGTGATCAGCCACGGCAAATGACTGCGCGAGATTGGTCGCGGCGCCACCGCAGGTCCCGCTGGCGAGACGACAGCACCAGGTGGGCGTAGTTCGGTCGACGACGCCACTGCCGACGACGCTGCTGACCCTGTCCCAACCGGCGAGGCACCTACGCGAGTCGGCACCTCATCCGGATTCTCTTGCACCTGCAACTTGATGCGCGCCAGGGTCGCCCGCGGCGGCGGCGTCACCAACACCGCACTCGAGTTGCTCGAACCCGCGGCCGGATCCCGCAACAAGTCGTCGTCAATCGTCACCAACGGCCGCAGTTCCTTCAGCAGTTCGCGCGCATCGGCAAAGCGCTGCTCCGGCTTCTTCGCAGTGCACTTCGCCAGCAGGGCAGCTACCTCCGGCCGCACATCGGGTCGCACCAACAGGATGCTGGGAAAATCGTGATCGCGAATGTGCTCGGCGATCACCAACATCTCGCCCGACGGAATGCCACTCTTGCCAGCCAACAAGTAGTAGAGCGTCGCCCCCAGCGCCCACACGTCCGCGGCTGGCGACACGTCCGGCGTGCGCCACTGTTCGGGTGGCATGTACTGCGGCGTGCCCATGACCCCCGACGACAACACCGTGAGGTTCTGTTCGCCGGCATTCTGCTTGGCTTTGGCCAGCCCCAAGTCGGCCAGCTTGATGCGGCCGTCCTCAGCGACCAGCACGTTGTCGGGCTTGATATCGCGATGCACGATGCCCTGCGCGTGCGCCTCGCGCAGTCCGTTGGTCGCCCCGACCAAGATCGCCAGCGCCTCGGCCTCTTTCAGCGGCCCCTTCCGCTTGACACGTTCGCGCGCCGTCTCTCCCTTCACGAACTCCATCACCAGATAGTGGATGCCATTCTTCTCTTTGACATCGAGCACGCGCACGACGTTGTCGTTGCTGATGCGCGCGGCAAGTTTGGCTTCGCGCGCAAAGCGCGACACGAACTGCTCGTCGAGCGCGAGCTCGGGCCGCAGCACCTTCACGGCGACGTCGCACTCGAGACTGAAGTGGCGACCGCGGTAGACCGCCCCCATGCCGCCAGCCCCGATCTTGGCGTAGAGCACCGCCGGCTCCAGCACTTTGAAACCCTCACAGGAGGGCGCGGTTTGCAACAGGGGATCCTTCTGCAGGTCTTCAGCGGGATTGACCATGGGGCTTCTTGGCCCACGAACGTGGGCGCGACGAAGCGCCGATGGTAGCGACGCACCGCGATGCTACCGAGCGTGCATTCCCTGCTGAGCCACCGCCAGCCAATGCTGCACGGCGGCCAGCACCACCTTGGGCTCAATCAACGCCTGGCAATGCGGCACTCGTTCGCAGCGCGGCAAGTAACAGCACAGGCACTCAAGATCCTTGGGCACGATCTTGGTGCCGCGGCCATACAGCTCGATCTCCGCCGCCGAGGTCGGCCCGAACAGCACCACGGCCGGCACCTTGCGCGCCTGTGCGACGTGCACCGCCAGCGAGTCGCTGGTCACCACGACCCGGCATTGGTCGATCAACGCCGCAAACCGCGAGAACGAATTGTGGTTGCCGCCATCGAACACCGGCAGCCCTTCGGCGCCCGCCAGCAGCTCCCGATGGGTCGCCACTTCCTCTGGCCCACCGAGCAACAACACCGACAAGCCCGCATCGGTCGCGAGCTGCAAGAACGTCACTTGGTGCGCGCGCGTCCACACCTTGTAGGCCCAACGACCACCAGCCCCGGTGTTGAGGCCGATCAGCGGTCCCTTGCGAGGAAGCCCCTGCACCAGCGCGCGCGCATCCGAAGCATCGCGCAAGCTTGGCTCAAGGATCGGCTCGGACACGAGTGACGGATCGAGTCCCAACACTTCGGCCACGAGCTTCTGGTAGGTCTCGGTGTTCGCCTTCTTGGCGCTATCGGACAAGCCCATCGCGAGCCAACGCGTGGCTCCCGGCGACAGCGGCACGATGCGCCCCGCGGCGTCGCGAACATAGCCGCGCCGTTCTTTGCCCTTCGCCATCGCGGCCAGCACCGCCGCGTCCGGATCAGCATCCGGGCACAACACGACGTCGAACACTTCGGTGGCCAAGCGCGCCGCGGTGACGGCGTCGTCGGTGACGAGCACTTCGTCGACCAGCGGGTTGCCATCGAACAGACCAGCCGCTGATCTGCGCGTCAGCCAGGTGACCTTCGCGGCCGGCCACGTCGCGTGGATCGCCCGCAGGAACGCTGTCGTGCGCAACACATCGCCGGTGGCCGCGAGCTTGACCATCAACACCCGATGGCGGATCGGCGCGTACTCATCGCACGAACTACACACCTTGCCGCGGTGCTTGTGCGGCGCGCAGGGGCGGTCCCAACGAACATGGCGACAGTCGGGCTTGAGATCGAAGTCGGTCACAGGGCGGTGTTATCGGCTGCGACGGGGGGCGGCGTCGACACGAGCTTGGCAAACCTGACCCGAGAGCGCTGGCGGCCGGTTCCGGCCCCGTTCTTGCTCCGTGGCACAAAGGGCGGTTCCATCCCGACCATGACGACCCTTGCTGCCCTTTGGTTGCCGATCCTGTTGTCGGCGGTGTTCGTGTTCCTCGTCAGCTCCGTCGTGCACATGGCGCTGCCGATCCACAAGAACGACTACCAGAAGCTGCCCGACGAAGCCGCCACGCTCGACGCCATGCGCAAGACGGGTGTGCGGCCGGGGCAGTTCATGTTTCCGCATCCGGGCTCGATGAAGGAGATGAACTCGCCCGCGATGCAGGCGAAGTGGAAGCAGGGGCCGGTCGGCACCTTGATCGTGCGGTCAGGCGGCTACGCCATGGGTGCTTCGCTGGGGCAGTGGTTCACGTTCAGCGTCGTCATCAGCGTGTTCTGCGCCTACCTGACCGGCCTCGCGTGCGCGCCCGGCGCCGCGGGTTCGCAGGTGTTCCGCATCGCCGCGACCGTCGCCGTGCTCGGCTACTGCTTCACCAGCGTGTGCGACTCGATCTGGAAGGGCGTGGCGTGGTCGACGACCTGGAAGTTCGTGTTCGACGGTGTGCTCTACGCGCTGGCCACCGGCGCGACGTTCGCCTGGCTGTGGCCCGCGGCGGCGTGAACGACCTTCACGCGTCGAAGTAGCCCTGCGGGTGCAGCCCCAGCAGACGGCGTTCGCGATCGCTGCCCGCGCGCTGGCGCGCCGCGGCGGTCGTGTGGTTCAACTGGTCCGTCGGCAGCACGCGCTGGGCGATATCGCGACGGGCGTAGTTGGTCTGCAAGAAAAAGCGTCCCGCCGACTGCGGCGTCGGCGGCCAGCGGCGGTGCCAGACATCGGAAACCCGAAAGTCGACGTCGCCAGCCTTGGCGATGTGGTGCGCGGCATGGCGGCCTTCGTAGGCGAGGTCGAGATCCCACACCTTGTCGAGCGGCGGCACTCGCCCCGAGCGATGGCTGCCTGGAATGCACGCCGTCGGCCCATCCTCGAGCGCCACATCCTGCAGATAGAGATGCGTGCCCACGATGAACACGGGATAGGCGATATGGGCAGGCCAGGGCGTTGCTTCGGGGCGCGGCACCTGCGGGCCGCCATCGATGTGCCACTGCAATCCGTTCGGCGTCAGCGCTTCGCCCGGCGGGTTCCGCCAACTAGTGCATGCGATCACGTGGCAATCGGCCCCGAGCAGCGGCGCCAACACATCGAGGATCTCGGCGCGGCCAATCGCGACCTGGCACAGCGCACTGTGGTTGAACATCTGGTAGCGGTACATCTCGCCGATGGCAGGCGTTAGGCGCCGAGTTGCGCATCTCAGCCGGCACGCGCTGGTAGACCTCCAGAACCTGCTCGCGCAGGGCCTGGACTTCGCTCGCCGAGAACACGCCGCGCACGATGCAGTGGCCGTCGCGTTCGAGCGCGCCACTGGCCTCGGGCACCGGACCGTCGTACGGATAGTTCAACGACTCGAAGCGTTGCAGCATGTGGTTCCCATTGACCATCGTTCCGCCGCGGTCCGCGATGGCGCGCGGTCAGAACGAACCGATCGTCAACGCCAAGGCGTTGGTCGCCGAAATCGCCGAAATGCTACCGACGGCAGCGAACTCGAGCGCCACAACCTGCTGACGTAGGACTTGCCCCACCCATGCGGGGTCAAGTGGCAAGACATGCTGAAGATCGAGTGTTCCATTCGCCGACGCAGTGCGAGTGAGCAGAACATCTGGGGTCACCTGCAGCGTGCAGCCGGGCAGTCCCTGGGGCACAAGGTTTACCAACGGCAAGGAAAGCGCGCCCAGCCCCAACACCTCGACGACGAGCGAATTGGCCAGCAGCCCGGTCGACCGCGAACGAAGGTTCGCACCAATCCAGGGCAGCGACACGGATGCCAGAGCATTGAGTCCGCCCGCACCAACACAACCTGCACCATAGGCAACGACTGAGGCTGGACACGTAGTCGTGAGCGTGGCGAGGTAGACGGAAACGAACTGGTCGACCCACAAGAAGCCTCCACCGACTAGCAGATCTCCATTCGACCGAGTCGTTACGGCGCTAGCCGGGGCGCCCATGATTTCCCCCATCGGGGCCCACGACAAACCGTTCCAGCGAGCAAATCGGTGGCCTTCGATGCCGGGCGCAATTGTGATGGCGCCGCCCGCCACAACGTCCCCGTTCGCCAACGTCGCAAGAACGTTAACCCCATCGGGACCAAGGCCAGAACCCAGCGCCGACCATGCGGCCCCATCCCAACGAGCAACACTGTTCACAGCAATGCCACCCGCCGTGGCGAAGGCACCACCGGCGATCAAGTCCCCACTCGCAGTCGTCATCAGTGCGTAGGCAGGGCTGCTCAGGCCAGCACCAAGTGCCGACCAAGAGGAGCCATTCCACCGAGCGATGTGGGCAGCAGCTACACCACCAGCACTCGTAAACGTGCCACTCGCCACCAAGTCGCCGTTTGGCAAGGTGGCCAAAGCGAAAACATAGTCGAATGCTCCAGAGCCAAGCCCGGAACCAAGCCCCTGCCAAGACAACCCGTCCCATCTAGCAACGTTTTGCACAGCGACGCCGCCGGCACTTGTGAAGTGCCCAGCGACAATCACATCACCGCCACCTGTAAGGACCATGGCATTGACAAACCCAAAGTTGCCAATGCCAATGCCGAGGGGGAACCAAGCGGTGCCATCCCATCGAGCAATGCCATAGGCTGGCACTCCACCGGCGAGCGAGAAATTGCCGCCGACGAAGATATCTCCATTTGCAGCGACCGACATGCAACTGGCCGCCGTGTTCAAGCCTGAGCCAAGAGCCGACCACGACGACCCATCCCACCGAGCGATGTGGTTCACAAAAATGCCGCCGACCACAAAAAACTCTCCAGACACCACGACATCCCCGTTCGGCAGCGTGACTAGAGATGTGACCCTATCACTCAACCCGGTCGACATCGCCGACCACGTCGTCCCGCTCCACCTTGCCACGTTGACGGCCGGGGCACCGCCCGCCGTATAGAAACCACCCATTGCCAACAGACCGCCGTTGGGCAACGCCACTAGGCTGCGCACGATGCCATCAGTGCCCGTGCCTAGGCCGGACCACGAGCTGCCATTCCATCTGGCGACGCCGTTGAATGGGTTGCCGCCGGCCATGGTCAAGCCGCCAGCCACGAGGTCCCCATTCGCCGTCACGGCCAGGGTGAAAACCGAACTGTTGATGCCCGTCCCGAGGGCAGTCCACGACGTCCCATCCCACCGGGCGACTCGGTTGGCAGCCACGCCACCAATGGTCGTAAAGTCCCCGCCAGCCACCAAGTTCCCGTTTGGAAACACCGTCAATGCCATGACCAGGCCATTGGGAAGAGACCCCATTGGCTGCCACGCGATCCCGTTCCAACGCGAGAGGACCGCAACCGACCCAACGCCAGGATTGTAGGTACTGCCTCCCGCCACCACGTCGCCGTTGGCGAGCACCGTGAGCGCGCGGATCCCTGACGAATTGGTCAGGCTATAGAAGCCACTGCCCATCGGTGACCAAGTCGCGCCATTCCACAACGCCACATTGTTGACCGGGACGCCACCCGCCGACGTGAATCGGCCACCGACAACGAGATGCCCATTAGGGAGAGCCGCCAAGGCCAACACATTGACACTGCTCTGGTTGACGTGAGTCACGCCACCACCTAGGACGGACCATGTGGATCCGTCCCATCGTGCCAAGTTGCTGCCAAAACCTGACCCTGCCATGCCCGAGAACTTGCCGCCTACTACCAAGTCGCCGTTGGGCATGCCCACCACCGCGTTGACCTCGGCCGGCACGTGCGGCGACCCATAGACGGTTGCGTTCAAGCTCGACCACGTCGACGTTGCTGGATCCCACACCGCAACCCACGACGCGAGGGTGTCGGCGACAATACTGAAATTGCCGACAATCACTACGCGCACAGTGGCCGGTCCGGCACCGTCAGGATCCCAAAGCGTGGACGCTGCGACCGTACCGTTGACCCCGGGGAAGCCGCCGCCGGGCTCCCACACGTTCGTGCACTGAGCGGTCACGGTGACCCCAACAACAGCCGCCGCGATGACGCCAAATGCGAAATGGAACTCGGATAGGGATCGCATCGCACTACCGACCTTGGACATCAGGCTTTGTTGGAGGCGTCCCGCACGAGCAAACAGCATCACTACCGACATGAACGACATGTTACCCGAAGACGGAGCACACCGAGACGTTCGCAATCTGAGCCAGCCCGTTGCTAGGGCCGCAGCAACCGCTGCACCACCGCTTCTACTTCGGGCCCGAGTCGATCAGCGGTGAACATCGCGAGGCTGCGCACACGCCCCGCTTCGCCGTGAACGGCGGCCATCGCCGGGTTACCGAGGTAGCGGGCCATCGCCGCCGCGAGCGCATGGGCGTTGCCCTTTGGCACCACCGCGCCCGTCTTGCCGTCGACGACGATCTCGCCATTGCCGCCGGCGTCACTGACCACCTGCGGCAAGCCGGCGAAACTCGCTTCGAGGCACGCGTTGCACAAACCTTCGTGGAACGAAGGCATCACGAACAGGTCGCTCGCCGCGTAGACGTCGAACACCGGCTTCACCGGTCCCGGCAAGAACACGCGACCGCTGAGCCCCAAGCGCTTGGCCTGCGTGCGCAATCGTTCGTGCTCACTGCCGCCGCCCGCCAGGAACAGGATCGCCGCGGGGAAGTCGTTCGCGATTTGGGCGAACGCATCGATCAACACGTGCTGGCCCTTGCGCGGCCGCAACACCCCAGCACAACTGATGACCTGGGCGGCTGGCGGCACGCCAAGGCGCGCGCGCGCGGCGGCGCGGCCCGCTTGCAGTCCCGTCCACGGGGCCGGATCGAGACCGTCGTAGACGCGTGTGATGCGCTCGGGCCGCACGCCGCCCGCAAGCAACCGCTGCGTGATCGCATCGCAGATCGCGATGGTGTGATCACAAAGCTGCGTGTAACGAAAGCCGCCGAGCAGCCCTGGCCGCACTGGGTAGTCGATGCGACGGATGGTGAAGCGCTTGGTCTTGGTGCCGATCGCCGCGAGCCCGCCGAGGATCAGCGCGCGACCACACGCGAAGTGCAGAACGTCCGGCTGCACCCGTCGGTACGTCGCGCGCAACTTCCACCACAGATCCGGCCGCCACCAACGCCGCAGCGGCGCTTCGTGCACGGGCACTCCGAGTTCGCGCGCGGTTGCCGCAAACTTCGCACCCGGGGCGAGCAGTACGTGGTTGTCGTGGCCAGCGCGCGCGAAGTGCTCGATCAGCAGCCGCAGCTGCACTTCGCCGCCGGAGTAGCCCGTCTCGGCGAGCACGTGAAGCAGGCGCACGGGCCGTGTCACCGCCTCACAGGAGCGCGTCTTCGCCCGTCAGCTGGCGCCCGATGATCAGGGCGTGGATGTCGTGCGTGCCTTCGTAGGTGATGACCGACTCCAGGTTGCACATGTGCCGCATCATCTGGTACTCGTCGGTGATGCCGTTGGCGCCGAGGATGTCGCGGCCCAGGCGACAGCATTCGAGCGCCATCCAGCAACTGTTGCGCTTGGCCATGGAGACGTGGAAGTGCTGCATGGTGCCAGCCTCCTTCATCTTGCCGAGCTTCCAGCACATCAGCTGCGCCTTGGTGATCTCGGCCGCCATCCACACCAGCTTGTTCTGGACGAGCTGGAAGCGCGCGATCGGCTTGTCGAACTGCACGCGCATCTTGCTGTAGCGGCAGGCTTCGTCGAACGCCGCTTGGGCGGCGCCGATCGCGCCAAAGGCGATGCCGTAGCGGGCCTGCGTCAGGCAGTTGAGCGGGCCCTTCAAGCCTTCGACGCCGGGCAGCATCTGCGACTTGTGGATGCGCACGTCTTCGAGGATCAACTCGCTGGTGTCCGACGCGCGCAGCGAGAACTTGTTCTTGATCTGCTTGCTGCGATAGCCCTTCGTGCCCTTGTCGATCAGGAAGCCCTTCACCACACCGTCGAGCTTGGCCCACACGATGCCGACATCGCCAACGGTGCCGTTGGTGATCCAGTACTTGCTGCCATTCAGGATGAAGTGGTCGCCGTCCTTCACCGCTTTCGTCAGCATGCCGCCGGGGTTGCTGCCGAAGTCCGCCTCGGTCAGGCCGAAGCACCCGATCAGTTGGCCAGCCGCCATCTTCGGCAAGTAGCGCTGCTTTTGCTCCTCACTGCCGTAGGCCCAGATCGGGAACATGCACAGCGAACCCTGCACCGACACGAACGATCGCAGGCCCGAATCGCCGCGCTCGAGTTCGGTGCAGATCAGTCCGCTCGCGATTGGCGACAGGCCCGCACAGCCGTAGCCGGTGAGCCCGGCCCCGTAGACACCCATCTCCCCGAGTTCGGGGATCAGGTTGGTCGGGAACGTGGCGGCGCGGTTGTGTTCCTCGATGACCGGCATGAAGCGGTCCGAGACCCACGACCGCACGGTGTCGCGGATCATCCGCTCCTCATCGGAGTAGAGTTCGTCGACGTTGTAGAAATCGAGGGCTTTGTAGAGATCGCTCATGACCTTGGCATCCGCGGGCGGCGCAGGATAGACGCGTCTGCACAGCAAGGAAAGGAACTGCTCCGCTCGCCTTCAGACCCACCTCGTGACGACCACCCTCTACGACTGCCCCGCCTGCGGCTACTCGACGTGCGACCGGCGGTGCGGCTATTGCCACGGCAGTGTGCGCCGTCTCGATGGCCGCGGCGTGATCGAGCTGGGGCGTCGCCCCGGACCGCTCGATGTCTGCCGTGGCATCGGTGAAGTGCGGCGCGCGTTCTTCGTGATGCTGCATGGCAAGGAGTTCATCGGGCTGTTGCGGCTGCCGATGGTGATGAACGCGCTGGCGTTCCTGCTGGTCGCGGTCGGCGGCTGGCTCGTGCTCGCACCGCTCTGTGCGTCGGCCTTCTCGACCCCATGGTGGTTGTTCGACGGCGTGCGCCAGCACTACAGCGAAGTTGGCGCCCATCTCTGGTTGCTCACCTGCTGGCTGCTGCTCGGACCACCGCTGCTCGACCTGATCGCGGGCGCCGCCCAGGAGCCGCTGGGAGAAGCGACCGAACGGCGGCTGCTCGGCCCCTTGAAACAGCCGTTCCCGGAACTGGGGCAACTGCGCTTGCGTGAGCGCGTGCGCGTGTTCGCCTGGCTCTTGTTAGCGGTGGTGCCGTGCCTCGGGCTCGTGCTGGTGCCCTGGATCGGCCTGCCGCTGGTCGTGTTGCTGGGAGCTGTCGGCAATGCGATCGTCTGGTTCGAGCCGCCGATGGCCCGCCGCCAAATCAACCTGCGCCGTCGACTGGACGAATTGCGTCGCCATCGCTGGCGCGCGCTCGGGGTCGGCATCGGCGTGCACTGCTTGGCTCTGGTGCCGTTTGCCAACCTGCTGGGGCTGGCGCCGATTGCCACCATCGCGGCGACGGCGAGCTACTTGCAGTTCGATCGCCGCTCGATCACGGCTGCAGCGTGATGCCCAATCCATTCGACGACGACCACTGGAACGGCGACGGCACACACACGGCCGGGTTCCAAAGCCACAGGGCTTGCGCGTTCAGTTGGTAGCCGATCAACGGCGCCGAGGGCGGAATCGGGAACGCGAACGAACCGACGCCGGCCGCGTCACTCAGGATCGTGTGCAGCAGCAACAACGACGAGGTCACTTGCACGTGCGCGGTGAAACCGAGCCCCAGCGGGTCGGAGCCAAGAACGTCGGCGTCGCTGGCGAGCACCATGATGCCAAAGGAGCTGGCGGGTCCGTTGTTGCAGCGCAGGCTGAACGACGGATTGCCGATGACTGGTGACGCGATCGCGGTCAGAGCGTGCGCGCCGACACAACCAGCGGTGCCACTGCCGTAGAGGGTCACGCCGGTCTGCACCGCCCCGTTCGGCACGATCTTGTAGACCTTGCCGGCGAAGTCGCAGAGGTACATCTCGCCGAAGGCATCTTCGCCAAAGCCCGTCGGCCCGACCAGGAAGTGCGGCGACGGCGGCGTCAGCTCCACCGTGCGATTGGTCAACTGCGTGAGGCCAGCGCCAGTGCGGCGAAACGACCACGTTTCGACGCGCATGTAGTCGGCGAAGAAGTACGTGCCGCGCAGGTCGGGGATGGCGACGCCGCGATACACGAAGCCACCGATGATCGCATGCGCCGGGGACGCCGTGCCGTAGTCGTGAATCGGCGCCGTGAGAGCGGGGCTGTTGCACGTGCACACCAACGGCGGATTGCACTGGAAGCCGGTCATGCAGGCCCAGCCGTAGTTGCGGCCGCCGAGCGAGCCCGCCGCCTCGAAGTTGACTTCCTCCTTCTGGCCGCCGACGTCCGCGATGTAAAGGTCGCCGGTCAGTCGATCGAAACCAAAGCGCCACGGGTTGCGAAAACCAAAGGCCCAGATCTCGTCGCGCGGGTCACCAGGACCGATGAACGGGTTGGTCGGTGGGATGCCGTAGGCCAGCGGCGGCTGCGTGGTGTTGACGTCGATGCGCAAGATCTTGCCCAGCAAGCTGTCGCCGCGTTGGGCGTGGTTCAGCGGGTCCTCTGGCCACAACGGCGCTTGGCTGCCACCATCGCCGATCGAGATGTACAGGTAGCCATCGAGACCGAACTGGATCATGCCGGCGTTGTGGTTGCCGTAGACCATCGGCTGTTGCATCAACACCACGCCGCTGCTGGCGTTGGCCACGTCGGGATTGCCGGCCGACACCGTGTAGCGCCGGACCGCGACGGTCGGGAACGGGCTCGGCGTGTAGAAGACGAAGAACTGGCCATTGGTGGCGTAGTTGGGATGGAAGGCGAGGCTGAGCAGGCCGTTCTCGCCGCCAAACACAATCAGGCTGGTCATGTCGAGAAACGGGGTCGGCAACAAGACGCCATTGCGAACGATGCGGATGCGGCCCGGCTGCTCGACGACAAAGACGCGGCCGAGATCGCCGACAGGCGTCGTCACTTGCATGGGCCGGTTGAGGCCCGATGCGAACAGCTGCAACTGCAACGGCGTTTGCGCGCCGAGATCGACCGCGGACAGCAACAGGCAGAGAACGGCAAGCAGACGCATGGGCATAGGGACCTCTGGGCAACAAGCTAGCGATCGCGGCCAAAGCACCCCAGCCCCGCGGCCACATTGCCCGACGCGCCGCCGCCAGAGTGGGATCCCCAGGTCAGGTTCGCTAGCCTTCTCGCCCCCATGACGCGCCAGATCCTGGTCACCAGTGCGCTTCCCTACGCGAACGGACCGATCCATCTGGGTCACCTGGTCGAGTACATCCAGACCGACATCTTCGTGCGCTTCCAGCGGTTGCGTGGTCATCAGGTCGCCTACCTGTGCGCCGACGACACGCATGGCACGGCGATCATGATCCGGGCGCAGAAGGAGGGGCGCAGTCCCGAGCAATTGATCGCCGAGACGGCGGTGGCGCACCAACGCGACTTTGCGGCGTTTGGCGTGTCGTTCGATCACTACGGCTCGACCAACAGCCCGGCCAACTACGAAGTCTGCACGGGCATCTGGCGCGACTTGCGGGCCGCCAACTTGGTCGTCGAGCGCTCCGTGGAACGGCTCTACGACCCGGTGCAGAAGACGTTCCTCGCGGATCGGTTCGTGGTCGGCGAGTGCCCACGCTGCACGACCAAGGACCAATACGGCGACAGCTGTGAGGCCTGCGGCGCCACCTACACTGCAACGGAGCTCAAGAACCCGCGCAGCGTGCATTCCGGCGCCCCACCAGAACTGCGGCTGAGCCAACAGCTCTTCGTGAAGCTGACGCCACTGCAAACCTTCCTCACCGAATGGACGCAACGCAGCGGTGCCTTGCAGACCGAAATCGCCAACTACTTGGCCGGCCATTTCCTCGACAAGCCGCTGCAAGACTGGGATGTCTCGCGGCCAGCACCGTATTTCGGCTTCGCCATTCCCGATGCGAAGGACCAGTTCTGGTACGTCTGGTTCGACGCGCCGATCGGCTACATCGCGAGCACCCAGGAGTGGTGCGCCAGAACCGGCCAGAGCCTCGACCACTGGTGGAAGAACCCGCAGTGCGAGATCGTGCACTTCCTCGGCAAGGACATCACCTACTTCCACACGCTGTTCTGGCCAGCCCTGCTGCATGTCGGTGGCTACCAACTGCCCAAGCGCGTGCAGATCCACGGCTTCTTGCGCGTCGGTGGCGAGAAGATGTCGAAGTCCAAGGGCACTTTCGTGACCGCGGCGCGCTACCTCGAGCACCTCGACCCCGAATGGCTGCGTTACTACTACGCGAGCAAGCTGAGCAGCAAGATTGACGACCTGGACTTCCAGCCGGATGAGTTCGTCGGCAAGGTGAACAGCGACCTGGTTGGGCGCGTCGTCAATCTGGCGAGTCGTGCGGCTCGCTTCGTTGAGTCATCGGGCTTGTCGGCACGCTACCCGGACGACGGCGGCTTGTTTGCCACGGCAGCGAGCCTGCGCGAGACCTTGGCCACCGCCTATGAAGCGTGCGACTTCCGCGAAGCCACGCGGTTGGTCATGACGCTCGCCGATGCCGCCAACGAATACGTCGAAAGCAAGGCGCCGTGGACCCTCAAGAAAGACCCGGCCCGCTCAGCCGAGCTGCAGGATGTGTGCACCGTCGTGCTCAACCTGTTCCACCAGATCATCGTCTACTTGCAGCCCGTCTTGCCCCAGTTGGCGGCGAAGGCCGGGGCCTTGTTGGGCAGCCCGTGCGATCGCTGGGAACTGGTCACCACCCCACTGGTCGGCACTCGCATCGCGAAGTTCGAGCACCTGATGACGCGCGTTGAAGTGGCCAAGGTCCAGGCGATGTTCGTGCCCGAGTCGGCGACGGGAACCACACCGCTCCCCGCCCCCACAACGCCACCCATCGCCGCGGCGGTCCTCAGCAGCAGCGATACCCTCAGCAGCGATACCCTCAGCAGCGATACCCTCAGCAGGGAACCGCTGGCGGCCGAAATCTCGATCGACGACTTCCAGAAGATCGATCTGCGCATCGCCAAAGTGATCGCGGCGGAGGCGGTTCCCGACGCCAAGAAGCTGCTGCGGCTCACGCTCAGTCTCGGCAGCGGCCCAACCCGCAACGTCTTCGCCGGCATCAAGGGTGCCTACGAACCGGATCAACTTGTTGGGCGGCTGGTCGTCATGGTCGCCAACCTCGCCCCACGCAAGATGAAGTTCGGCATGAGCGAGGGCATGGTCATCGCAGCCGGGACCGATGGACATGTCTTCTTGTTGAGCCCAGATGTCGGTGCCGAGCCCGGCCATCGCCTGCACTGAGGCAGCGCTCCGGAGGCCTGCAAGCTTGCCGAAGTGGCACGACTTCCCAGCAGCGCCCGCCCGTCAAGTCGCACCCATTAGGTGAACCACATCAAATGAAACGGGGCCCAGCAAGCTGGACCCCGTCTCGGAGCTCAAAGGCGTGGTCGAGACTGCTTGCGCGGTCTCGGCCTCGCGAGGGCTACTTCTTAGCCTTCTTCGCCTTCTTCGCCTTCTTAGCCTTCTTTTTGGCAACCATTGCTTTGTCCTCGTTAGGGTTTTGGTGGGGATGGCCGGCGGGGCCCCACCGCATGGGAAGCCTCGAAAGTCCGGCCGCGCCACTAGATCGGCCGTCTCGTTGTGAGAATTCACCGGAACTCTCGGCAGACGAACGAGATAGTGCTCAATCAACCGCTGGAGAATAATTGCGAATCGCTACGTGTCTCTTTCTAACGCTCAACCATTGGCATGATTGACGAGTCGGCTCGCCAGCGACTCCGCGCTGCCAAGCCTGAAAAAATACTTGCATCGGGTCTGGATTCGGCGACCAGAAACGACAAGGCCACGAGGCGCGGTGCAGCTCGTGGCCAACGCGTGCGTCGACGTGCGATGCGTCAGTCGAACAACTTGTCGAGCGTCTTCTTGGCGTCGGTTCCGTACCCCTCACCAAGGCCATCGTCGCGCTCCGGACGATCGAGTGCTTCGCGGTAGATGTCGGCCAGCTTCTTTGAGGTCTCGCCGGCGTAGAGGCGAACCATGCCAACCGTCGTGCGGTCGTCGAACAGGATCGTCAGCAACGTGCGATCGCCGACGAGCGACAGCTGAATGTTGTCGCGCTCGCCTTGGTGGAACATCGCTGTGAACTCTTCTTCACCGAGCAATCGTGCCATTTCCTTGGTCGCCGCAAACGATCCAGCGACCAAGGCCGAGATCGTGTCGAGATCGATGGTGCGCAGCTCCCCGCGCTTCGTGACCAAGTGCCCCTCCTTGTCGATCAGCAGCGCGCACTTGGCGCCCGAGAGTCGCAAGAATTCGGCCAGCAACTTGTCGATGCGGTCGACGTCTTCTTTGTAGAAGGTCAACCGATCGTGGCGCAGACGTTCGTTCTGCGACATGCGTTTCGGATCGGCCATGACGGATCGCCTATTGGTGGCCGAGGTAGAGGACGGCAACGCCAGCCGCCGCGATCAGCAGCATGACCGTCAAGGCGACGATGAGGCCCGTGCCAGCACCCTTCTTCGCGGTGACCAACTGACTCGCCGCGGCCGGCGCCACTGCCTGGGCTGGCGAGGGCGTCGCGGCGAGGGCTGGACGCCGCGTGGCTGCCGCCGGTCGCGCCGCTTGGCGCGGCGAGGTTGCGGGAGCTTGCACGACCGAAGGCGTCGTCGCTGGCCTGCGCGCAGTCGACTTGCCAGCCGGGGCAGGCGCGGCTGCGGCCGGCGCCGTCGGCCGGGCCGAGGTGGTCTTGGGCTGCGGTGCAACCGCGGCCGGTCCGGCGGCGGCGCCAACAGCCGGTTTCGCGGCTGGTTTCGCCGCTGGTTTCGCCGCTGGTTTCGCCGCTGGCTTGCGCGGGTTGCGACCATCAATCTTCTCGATGCTCTCAAGCACCATCGCCGCCAGTGTCTTCAGCGTGGGGAACACACCCTCCCCGGTGTAGGCCACCGCCTCGAAGGTCGGCACGCCGAACTTGTTCAACCGCTTGTCGATCTCGGCGACCGACAACGCATTTGGCAAGTCGCGTTTGTTGTATTGCAGCACGTGCGGCAACTCGCGGACGTCCTTGCCGTACTCAGCGAGGTTCTCGATCAAGTTCGCGTACGACTCGATGTTCTCGTCCATCTTGTCGGGGTCAGAATCGGCGACGAAGATCACGCCGTCGACACCTTGCAGCACGAGCTTGCGGGTGGAGTTGTAGTAGACCTGACCAGGCACCGTGTAGAGCTGGAACTTCGTTCGCATGCCCGCCACGTTGCCGAGATCGAGAGGCATGAAGTCGAAGAAGAGCGTGCGGTCGCCGTCAGTTGAAATCGACGTCAGTTCGCCCTTGTTCTCCTCAGGGGCCTTCTGATGGACGATCTCGAGGTTGGTGGTCTTGCCACTCATTCCTGGACCGTAGTAGACGACCTTGCAGTTGACTTCTTTGAGCGCGAAGTTGATCTGGACCATGGTTCGGCGCGTCCGAGCTATATGTGCCGCGTGAGCCGGACATCCCGGACCGCGCAGCGACAGCCGTTCATCGGATCGACGACCGCCGTCGCTTGAGCACGCTGATGGAATGCCGAGCCGATTGTCTCAACCTGAGCCAGGCGGCAACGCACTCTCAGGAAAGGCGCGAGGCGCGGCGGATTCGCACGGCAACCTCATCGATCTGTTTCGTGGCCGCGGCGATGTCCGCAAACTGATCAAACATGACCACGAGGTAAGCGTCCGTCAGATCGACGAAGACGGCTTTGCCATTGGTCGCATGCAAGGTCAGGCGTGCACATCCACCCATGCCACCTTCCTTCAGGCTCTTGTTGGTCGTCATCAGCAAGTAGGACGACAGCCCGGCCAGCACATCGGCAATGAGCGACGCCTCAAGCGACGCGGCCGCGACCAGGCCATCCATGGTGAGCACAGCAGCGCCCTTGACGCCCTTGGCGGTTCGCAGCTCGGCGACGGCTTCATGGATCTTGCTCATGGGTCACTTTTCGGCCAGGTGCAGTGCACCGGCGACGATTTCCTGCAGTTCCGCCATGACCTGTACCAGGTCGGCGCCAGCGGCGCATTGCGCCGCAGCCAGGGCTTCCCCGTAGACGCAGACGCAGATGTCGCCGAACGGCCCTTCGACAATCGTCTTGTTGGCACTACCGATGTCGAGTCGACGCGCAAAGCGATGGGCGGCCTTGGCGACCACACGCGCTACTCGCAAGAACGGATCCTTGCCATCGCGAATCGCGCCCTTCACGAGAGCCTTCGACCCCCGGATGAACGTGGCCTTGACGACGCCAGGCATTGCTGCGACCTGCGCCAAACCGTCCCGTACTCGCGCCATCGATTCATCGCCACCACCGCGCGGCGCGGCCGCCAACGAGGCGTGGCGCAAGGACCCGTGCGATTCGACATCATCCAGCAGCGCCTCAAGGTCATCGCCGTGATCGCTGAGCGTCGCGACGTGCCGCAACAAGGCAGCCACTTCCTCGTCAGCCAGGTCGACAGCCTGCAATTGCACGAGGTGCTGCTCCGCTGCCCGCACCGCACCAATTCGATAGAGCAGTTCCCCCAGCAGACGCCGCGCCTCGACGTTGCTAGGTTCCATCTGTACGGCACGATCCAAGCAACGAACCGCTTCGAGGCCCTCGCGCGATGCCAAGTCACGATAGAAACTCACCAGCCGCGCTTGCCCGAGCACCAGCCAACAGCCTGCATCGTCGGGGAACCGTGTCCCCCATTCCTGACAAGTCGAGTGCAAGGACGCGGAGTCACCCAAGTCGACGAGAACGCCTGCCAGCTCCCGGTAGAGCTTGGGGCTCGGCGCCCGCGTGACCTTGGCTCGTAGCTCGGCAGCTCGCTTGTTGCGGATGCCGCGCCGCGCACACTCGAGCAGTTGACGCAGCTCAGGCGACTTCGGAAACAAAGCGAGCCCGTCTTCGGCGATGCGCTCGGCCTTGTCCTGCATCTCAAGGTTGAGATAGACCTGGCCCAAATCGACGAACGTGGTCGGAGCTGGCTGCTCACGAGCTCGCTGCTCGAGGCGCCGGAGCTCCTTCCAGATTTTCATTCGCTGGATCAGGTGCATGACTTTCTCCGACTAGCGGAAGAGAACGACCTCGCCGCCAGCCGACGGCAAAGCCATGACCATGTCATCGATCGCCGGCAGCCCCGGCCGCAGTCCTGTATCGACGAATTCCCAAGCAATCGTCATCGCCTCGACATCGATCGCCACCAGCACGTCGCGCGCCGGCAACGTGCGCGTCTTGGCCCGGCGCACCTGCACCAGGGCGCGGCTTGCTTGCAAGCGCACGCCCGACTGCAGATCGCCGTCGAAGGACAACTCGGCCGACTGTCGGCCCGTCGCTCGATCGATCGCCACCAGCTTGTTGCCGGCCACCATCGCGAGCAGTTTCGTCTTGCCCAAGGCCAAGTCACCGTCAGCAAGAGTGCGTCCAACGGCGACCGTCCACTGCACACGACCAGCGTCGCCATCGACCGCACGTAGATTGCCGTCGCTACACCCGAAGTAGTACGACCCGTGATCCGCCAGCACACGAGTGGTGAGTCCAGAGGGGCTCTTGAACACAGCGACCGCACTGCCGTCGACAGCGTCGAACACGAGCACGCGGCCATCCGCGGTGCCAACGTGGATGCGCCGCCGATGGATGGTCGGCGGTCCCGACGGGGCACTGTCGAGCGAGACGCTGAAGACCTGGCTGCCCGTTGCTTGCTCCCAGCAGTGCAACACTCCATCGCGATCGACAACGGCGACACGACCTTCGTCGACGGCGAGTTCGGTGGCAGCGCCTGAGGCCAGGGCAATCGGCCAACCAGTAGTGACGACGGATGAATCGAGACCAAGGCACTCGACCGTGTTCTCGTTGGTAGTGAAGAACACGCGACCATTCTGCACGCGCGGCGTTGAGTCGGCGGCCTTCAGCCCCGAGAGCTCCCGCGAGTGCCGGTTGCTGCCATCGATTCGAGCCAAGCCTAAGCGGCCGCCGCGCAAGCCGACCGCGACCCAGCCATCGCCGAGTCCGACACCCGTTTGCACAGGGGCATCGAAGGTCATTCGCTGATCGGCCACCACCTCAAGCACAACGTCGACCTGCGAGTTCACCTTCGCATCCACGACGAACGTGCGCGGTTCAAAGCCCGCGAGCTGCGCCGTGAGATTGACCGTCTCGACCGTGCACAACACCAACGCTGGCGTCGTCATTGGCCGCGACTCGCCGTTTTCCGTGCGAAGCAGCCGCTCGCCATTGGCGAGCAGGAAGGCACCCTCTGGCCGCGTCGTGATCATCACCGGC
Organism: Planctomycetota bacterium; assembly: GCA_947444055.1. GTDB lineage: Bacteria > Planctomycetota > UBA1135 > UBA1135 > UBA2386 > UBA2386. The sequence continues at coordinate 33,340 of CANEYR010000006.1, read as the reverse complement.
ACTCGCGCCCGGCGCGTCGCCTCGGTGTTCTCAAACTCCGCATGCAGGCGCAGCGCAATCACCCGCGCACCTGCCCAATCGTCAGCCTTCAGCTTCTGATCGTACTCGAGAGCCAACCGCCGCGCGGCGCTCAAGAACTCCTGTAGCCGAACATGCGTTCGCTCAACCTGCTGCTCCTCCCTCCACTCCACATCTTCGGCGCCGCCCGCTTGCAAAACGAGTTCGCGCACCCGTCCCAACGACATCAACGACTGCTCTGGGTTGCCGCTCGAGAACTGCTGGCGGTGGCGTGCCCATTCCTGCTTGTACTCAGTGCGCAGACGCTTCAACTCGCGATCGCGTTCCGCGCGCAGCGAAGTCCGCCGCGCGTCGAAGTTCTGTTGCGCTGACTCGATCTGCTGTAGCTCGGTTGCGGCCTTGCTGACCGCGGTCGTCAAGGGATGACTCGTGACGAATTCGTCGAACGCCGCACGCGCCCCGGCGAAGTCCTCGCGGGCAACCAACTCGCGCACGTCGATGCGCCCGAACTCTGCCTCGGCTTGCTCGTTGTAGAACCAGTACGCAGAACCCAACACGAGTAGCAAGCAGAACGCCACGGCCAACACGCTCATCGCGCGGCCACGACGACGCGACCGCTCATCGAACTCGTAGAGCTTGCGCACCCGCTCGCTGACGTCGGTGCGACTGCGATCGATCAACAGAATCTTCTGCAGGTAGCCAACGGCTTCGAGCGGCCGCTGCTCGCGCACGAGATCGTCGGCGATGGACTCGTAGAGCTCTGCGATCCTCTTCTGGTCGCCGGCTTTGACGTGAACGTTGACCAGGGACTTCTTCAGGTCTGGGTCATTCGGCGCGACCATCAGCAAGCGCTCCAGCATGGCACGCACACGCTGGATGTCGCCGAACTCGACCATCAGGTCGACAAGTTCCTTGCCTTCGGCAAGTGGGTCGAAGCCGTTGATCGTCACCCCGTCCTTGCCGAGGGTCAGTTCCACCAATCGTTCGCGCGCTTGCAGATCGGTCGGCACCAGCGCGCGCACTTCGAACAGCCTTTGCGCCGCACCCTCGCGGTCGCCGGTGCCGAGCCGATGCTCCGCTTCGCACTCAAGATGGTAGATCGCGTGTTCGTACTCTTCGGCCGACTGGTAGGCCTTGGCAGCATGCGAATGCGCATCGGGTAGACCGACGCCGAGCTCGATCGCGCGCTCGTAGAGGCTGATCGCATCCGGCAGTCGACTCTCGCCCATGCATTCCTCGGCGAGCGGCAACAGCTCTTCTGGCGCAACCGGAGCAATGGCGTTTGCCTCGAGCAGCTGGCTGAGGGTCTTGCAAACATTGAAGTTGGACAGCCCAGTCACTTCGACGATGCGCGCGACGTTCCGGCGGCCGTCGAGCAACTCGAAGATCGCCTGGCCATCGACACCAAACTGCTCGCCATCGATCGAGTCGGCGGTGGCAACCAGCACTTCAGCCGTCGTCGGCACCCGCTCACTGATGTAGGACCACTCGTCGATGCGGCGCGCCGCTTCCATGATCACGCCGTCGCAGTTGCTGAAGAAGCGCTCGTCGACCGTGCCTTCGCGCCCCTCCAGGCTCTTCGTTTCTTCGTGGAACTCGAACTTGGCCTCACGACAGAAGAACAGGTCATAGACCTCTTCTTCCAGCTCTAGCCGGTATTGATCCTCTAACTCCGTCGCTTCGACATAGCCGCCGGCCAGCAGGCTGTCGGCCAGCGGCTGCGCCATGCGCGCCGCGTGATCGCGCACCTCATCAACCACCGGTTCCGTCAACCGACCAGTGCGGACAAAGGCCGCAACGACGCGGTCCAAGACCCGGTGGACGTTGTGGTAGAGGGTCACACCTCGCGGATCGAAGTACAAGACCTTCCACAGCTTGGCTGACTGAATGCTCAGCAGGCCGACCTTCTTATTGAGGGCCAGCATCTGGAACACTTGGGCCAGATCAACACTGGCAAGATCCCCTCTTAGAGCCATGAGCGTGGTTGTGGCGGCGACAAAGTTCCGAGTCCGCCCGGTCCTATCGACCGCCCTGCCCACCACCCTGAGGTTGCCAATGAAAAACCCCCCAGGCCACTGGGCGAGCCGGATCGGCACCTTGCCGATAGCACGGCGCTGCCATACTGTCCCCGAAATGTTGTCGGTTGGCTCGGTCCTGCGATGTCTCGGCGCACACTTTCACGGCTTGTGCGGCTGGCTCGCGTACCGGCTGGGCTGCCGGAGTGCTTCGCGCGCTCACTTCGAACGTGTGCTGCTGCTGAGCGGAGCTGACTTCCGCGCCTACGTCCATCTCGGCCGAATCGCCTTCGACATCGGCGACTACGCTGGTTGGCGGCGCGAGCTTGAGCATGCACGACGCTTGGATCCGGAACGGTTCTCGCGCCTGAGACACCCACTTGAGTTGTTCGAGCCACGCCTCGCGGGCACTTCGATCGATCGCTTGCCAACCGAGGACGAAGACTTCGACGACAGCGGCGAGCGGGCGACCTGGCGAACGTTGCGGCCTTCGGGCTCCAACGCGCGCAACAATCTGATCCGCAACGACCTGATTCGCAACGACGGACTGGATCCCGGTCTCGATGCCTTGCTGCCCGGCTTGGATGCTCGTGGCGAAACCACGCCACCTCGCTTCGCCGCACACCGGCCCAACGCCAACCAGCCGCGCGCGAACGAAAAGAACGAGAACGACGACTGTGTGTCGTCAGCCGAACGCTCGCGCTTCCGAGAACTCGGGCCAATCGTTGCTGCCGAGATCGAGCACTGCGACATCGATGACTTGTTGCGGCGGCTGACGGGCTGATTCGCCGATCCGTTGACGAGGGAAAGCAGCTCGTCGCGCTACTTCGCGACACTCTTCGACGGGGCGTTGGCACCGCCGCAATCGTGGGGCTAAGCTCGCCGACCCAAATCGTCGACGATGCAAGCCACCAAACTCGAATCAACCCACGTTGCTCTCGGCGCCCGCATGGTGCCTTTCGCCGGCTGGAGCATGCCGGTGCAATACCGCGGCATCCTCGACGAGGCGCGCACCGTGCGCACGAAGGCTGGGCTGTTCGACCTTGGTCACATGGGTCGCGTCCAGGTGAAGGGGCCGCAAGCGGAAGCGTTCTTACAACGCCTGCAGACGAACGACGCCGCCGCCATCCCACCGGGGCGCATTCGCTACGCGATGATCCTGAACGAACAGGGGCTGACGCAGGATGACATCCTGGTCTATCGCAACCCGAAGAACGACGGCTTCTTTGTGGTCATCAACGCCGGCAACACACCGCGCGACCTCGCCATCATGCGCGACGTGGCGAAGCGCTTCGATGTGGTCGTCGACGATTGCACCGCCACCCTCGGCATGATTGCAATCCAAGGTCCGCTGTCGCAGCAGATCACGCAACGCATCTGCAAAGACGACCTCGCCGCGCTCAAGTACTACGCTTGGATGGAGACCACCGTGTGCGGCATCCCCATGACGCTGTCGCGCACCGGCTACACCGGCGAAGACGGCTTCGAGGTCTACGTGCCAAACGGCAACGAGCCAAAAGTATGGGCTGAGTTCATGGCGGCTGGCGAAGGCCTTGGCATGACCGCGATTGGCCTCGGCGCTCGCGACACCTTGCGCCACGAAGCCGGCATGCCGCTCTACGGCCACGAGATCGACGAGACGACGAACCCGCTCGAAGCCGGACTCGACTGGGCCGTGAAGATGAACCACGATTTCGTCGGCAAGACGGCCCTTGAGAAGGTGCTCGCAGCGGGCGGCACTGGCCGCAAGCTGGTTGGACTGACGAGCGCGAGCAAGCGCTGCCCGCGCCAGGGCTACCCGCTCATGAAGGGCGGTGTGCAGGTTGGCCACGTCTGCTCAGGCAACATCTCGCCGACGTTGGACACCAACATCGCCACGGCCTACGTTCGCACCGAGTTCGCCACCCCGGGCACCCCACTCGAGTTCGTCGTGCGCGACAAGCCCGAGCCCTGCGTGGTCGCTGCCACGCCGTTCTACAAACGCGCGCGCTAAGTCGAAGCGCCCGGATCAAGACACCAACAGCCCCTCTCCCAGACAACTCCCATGCGTCCCACTGACCGCAGCTACATGAAGAGTCACGAGTGGTGCAAGATCGAGAATGGCATCGCCACGATCGGCATCACCGACTTCGCCGTCTCCCACCTCAGCGACTTGGTCTTCCTCGATCTGCCCGCCAAGGGTGCATCGGTGACAATCGGCGAGAGCTTCGGCGAGATCGAGTCCGTCAAGGCTGTCAGCAGCCTGTACTCGCCCATCAGTGGCGAAGTGCTCGACACCAACAAGGACCTGCCGGACAACCTTGAGTGGCTGGCGCAGGAACCGTTCGCGAAGGCCTGGATGATCAAGGTCAAGCTGACGAGCAAGTCGCCAGACCTGATGACCGCAGCCGCCTACGACGCCCATTGCCAAGCCGAAGGCTGACCGGCGGGCTCAATTGCGCGGGCTGAATAACGCGGGCTGGGGCCCGCGAGGTGCGCCGACGTGCAGTTGCGTGTGATTGCGGAGGAACCTGCTGGCGCCGCCTGGAACATGGCCGTCGATGAAGCGCTGCTGCAGTTGGCGGCGATCCCGACGTTGCGTCTGTACGGCTTTTGGCCGCACGCCGTCTCACTCGGCTACTTCCAGCGTCTTGCCGACTTCGCGGACGTGCCACCGCACACGCCTATCGTGCGGCGTCTGACCGGCGGCGGCGCGATCTTCCACGGGGACGAGCTGACGTTCTCGTTGGCCATCGACGCGGCCCTGCTACCTCGCGACATCGCCGCCAGCTACCGCACCCTGCACGACGCCGCCCTGCATGCCCTCGCTGCCGTTGGTTGCGTCGACAGCCGCTTGCTCACCACGGGAACGCCGCCAGCGGCTCGCCCCCAGGAACGCTGGTGTTTTGCGGCGCCGGGGCGCGATGACGTCATCACGACCCAAGGCAAGCTGCTCGGCTCCGCCCAGCGGCGCGTGCGCGCCCCGCACGCCCGCGTCTTGCACCATGGTTCGCTCGTGCTCGAACGACCGACCATGACGCCGTTCGTAGCCGCTGTTGCCGACAGTGTGGCGACGACACCCACGATGCGGCTGCGGCTGCGCGAGCTGTTGGCTCACCACATCAGTCAGGCGCTGCAGTTGCAACCGGCACCTGGTGCACTCAGCGACGACGAACGTCAATTGGCGCAGCAGTTGGTGAGTGAGCGCTACGCCAACGCCGCGTTCCTGCGCCGCTGCTGAGTCAGTAGGGCGGCAACGTGGCGAATGGCGCGCGGCGGCGTAGCCTTGGATGCATGCAAATCGCCGACCTGCTCGCTCGCGACGGCCTGCCCCCGCGCCTGCGCGCGTTGGTCGGGATTGCCGTATCGATCTGGCGCGCCGATTGGCCCGCCATGCAGGCCTGGGCAAGCGCCGCCAAGCAACGCGAGCAGGTGCGCGCCGACGTCGAGGAAACGCTGTTGCAGGCGGTGCTGTTCTGCGGTTTCCCACGCGTCGTCAGCGCGTTCGAACAACTCGCGGAAATCTGGCCCGCAGCGGCCCCACCAACGGGCGGCGCTCTACCACCAGCCGACCAAGTCGCGGCCGGTCGCGCCGTGTTCGCCGGCATCTATGGGCGCAATGCCGACGCGGTCGACGCCATGCTGCGCGGCTTCCATGCTGACTTCCACGCGTTCGTGCACGAGGTGGCCTACGGCCGCGTGCTGTCGCGACCGCACCTGACAGCGAAGGAACGTGAACTGCTCGCCGTGGGGTTGCTGGCAGCGCAAGACCAGCTAAGGCAGTTTGCCGGACACGCGCGCGGCGCCTTGCACTTTGGCGCGAGCATGGCCGAGCTGCGCGAAGTTCTGGTCACGGCGCTGGGCGCCGAACCGGTGGCCGACCACTGGTTGGCGCGCGTTCGCTGAAGGCCACCTCGGCCGCGCGGAAGACTCCGCGCGAAAGACACCGAAGCACCGCCTCGACCGCGCCGCAGAGTCAGCAGAAGAGAAAAGAGACTCTCCACCTCGCCCCCGGAGAACCGAGCGACGTGCCCGTTTCTCCTCGGTGGAGAGTCTCGTTGCGACCTCGGCGGGGATCACGCCCCGATGAGGACGCCAGCAACTACCCTTCGCCCCGCGGCAGGTTTCGTCACTGCGCAGAAAAATCGTCGTGCTTCGACCGTGCCGCCAGGCGAGCACCACGGCGGTGGCCTTCGTAGGATCCCGGTCATGCTCGGACCCATGCATCGTTGCCTTGGCTCTTCGTGGATCGTGCAAGCCGTCCTCGCCACCATGGCGCTGGCGCAAGATCCGACACCAGCCCCGTTCGACCTTGTGCTGCGCGGCGGCACGCTGATCGATGGCCACGCTCGCACCAGTACACCTGGGGATCTCGCGTTCCGCGCTGGCCGCATCGCCGCGCTGGGCACCTTCGATGTTCCGATCGGCAGCCCCGTGATGCGAGTCGACGGCCTGTGCGTGTCGCCAGGCTTTCTCGACGTGCATGCACACGTCGATGCGGACATCGTGCGAGAGCCCTTGTGCCCCAACTTCCTGCGCATGGGGGTCACCACGTTGATCACCGGCAACTGCGGTGGCTCGGTCAAAGACCTCGCGCCCCACTTCACCCGACTCGAGCACGGCGGCATCGGCCTGAATTACGGCAGCCTGCTAGGGCACGGCACGGTGCGCACCACGGTGATGGGAACGCAAAACCGCGCTCCCTCCGTTGACGAACTGCAGAAGATGTCGGACCTGATCGACGTCGGCATGCGGGAAGGCGCGTTTGGCATGTCGACCGGCTTGATCTACGTGCCCGGCATCTACGCCGACATTGCCGAAATCACGACCCTGGCCAAGGTCGTCGGCAAACATGGCGGCATCTACGCCAGCCACATGCGCGCCGAGGGCGACGAAGTTCTCACCGCGATCCAGGAGGCGCTGACCATCGGCAACGACGCCGGCGTGCCGATCGAAATCAGTCACGTCAAATGCACCGGCAAGCCCAACCATGGACGCGCCGAGGAAGTGCTGGCAGCGCTGCAGGCGGCACGGGCTCGCGGCCAACGCGTGCATGTTGACCAGTACGCCTACGACGCCAGCTCGACCGGGCTCGACGTGCTGTTCCCAGCCGACCAGTTGGAAGTTGGCCGCGAGCAGTTTGCGGCGCGACTGCGCAGTGATGCCAGCTTCCGTGCCACCATTCACTCAGCCCTGCTGCAGAAGATGGACACCGTAGGCTTTGGCGACTTCCGCTACGCGCGCATTGCGGCCGCCAAAGGCAACGAAGAACTCAACGGCCTGCTGTTGCCCGAAGCGGCGAAGAAGCGCACCGGCAAGGACGATCGCAGCGCGCAGGCGGAGTTGGCGATGGATCTGTTCACCGCCGCCGCACCAGCCCGCGTCAGCATGATCTACCACAGCATGTCGGAAGCGGACGTCGAGCGCTTCCTGCGCGAAGACTGGATCGCCGTCGCCAGCGATGCTGGCATTCGCGCTGAAGCGGGTCCCGATCGACCGCACCCACGCGGCAGCGGCAACAACGTGCGCGTGCTCGGTCGCTACGTTCGCGAACGTGGCGTGCTCGATCTGCCGACCGCGATCCACAAAATGACGACCGTGCCGGCCCGCGCTTTCCACATCGTCGATCGCGGCGAACTGCGCGTCGGCGCCTTCGCTGACATCGTCGTGTTCGACGCCGCGACCGTCGGCGATCGCGCCACCTGGTCGGAGCCGTTGCAGCACCCCGCCGGCGTGCGCGCGGTCTTCGTCAACGGCCAACTCGCGGTCGATCGCGGCCAAGTCACCGGTGTCCGAGCGGGACGCGTGTTGCGCCGAAACCAACCAGGGAGACGAGATTGATGCGCGCGCTCCAGCGCACCGTGGCACTCGCCTGCACCGTCAGTCTTCTGCTGGCGCAAGAGCCTGCAGCCCCTCCCCTCTCGGCAGCCGGCGTCATCGCGCGCTACCAGACGCTGCCGCCAACCAAGCGCGCCGAGGTCACGCGCAACATCGAACGGCGGCTCACTCGCGAGAACTACGATCTGCTGCAATCGATTCAAGGTCTGCAGCAGGGGCGCGCGGCCTATGCCATGAAGGCGCCGCTGCTGTGGTACGAGCCGCGTGAATTCGCGCCCGTCGCCACCGCTCGCACGGTCATTCGCGCCAATGCCGAATCGCACCAACGCGCAACCCGTGGCATGCGGCCCTGCCAGTTGTTGCCGGACATGGCGGCGGCGGTCACCTACGACTGGCAGCGCGGCACAACCGTCGCTGACACCACCGAGTTGAGCGACGACCAGCGCTTCACCAACATGGCGCGTGGGTATGCGCCGGGCGCCGACCACGCGGTCGCCCGCGTGCTCGCGATGCTCGACCAGAATCCGCAGCAACGCCAACTCGGCGAGTACTTCGAGCACTTGTACGCCGATCGCGACGGCGCCGTGTTCGCGGGGGTCACGCTGTACGACGCGTGGCGATCCGGGGTGAAGATCGAGATGCCAGACACCGACACCATCGCCTACGCACGCTTGGTGCTGGGCACCGAAGCGTATGTCGCCCCCATTCCCGACAATCGTCGGCGCGAGCGCCTCTACCAGAAGCTCGCCAACGGCTACGCCGCCCATCACGAACATCGCACCCTGTGCATGGCGCTGGCGGCCACGTTCACAGCGGCCGACCCACAGCTCGATCCGGCCTGGCAAAACCTGGTCGACCGTTGCCATTGGCTTTGGCAGGTGCACGCGCGTGATGCCAAGGCCGTCGCCAACCATCTGCGGCAGGCGGGCGGGCGCAGTGACCTGCTGTTCGAAGTGGACGCGGCGATGACGAAGGATAAGGAGCCCGTTCATCTGCATCGGCAAGCCATGGCGCAACTGGCCGACTACCTTCGGCAGTGTCTCGATCGGGAACTACGCGAGGCCGGCGTTTGACGGTCGCCACCACCGCGGCCGCACCGAGGTATCCTTCTCGACGGACAGAGCCTCTACCGCGTGGCGAACCTGGTTGTTGTCGATCGCCAAGAACCGCGTGCGTGACGCCGCGCGCACCGCCGGCCGCACCAAACGCGGCGGCGATCACAACACGGCCCCGTTCTCCCTACTGGCCTAACGCGAATCGGTGTCGTCGCTGCTGCCGCCTGGCTCCACGACCCCAAGCCGGGTCGCAGGCTTTCGCGAGCGCGCCCACGCGCGCTAGCGCCCGGGCAACCCACGACGACGAAGGGCGCGCGACACCTTCTCGGCGAGCCGCCGCCACAGTTCGTGGCGCGCTTCCCGATCGGCCTCGATCGCGCGCAAGCCGCGCATGGTCTCGGCGCGCGACGGCACCGCGGCCAGCTGGGTGCGGTGGCGAACTTGGTAACGCTGCAGTCGCACCAGCATGTCGTCGCGCAGGCTGACTTTCAGTGGGGCCGCCAACGAGGCCCGGTCGAGGTCGATCAACACCACCCGCACGCGATCACCACGCACACAACACAGCACGTTGTCCGCGTGCAGGTCGCGATGCCACAGGCCCGCCGCGAACGCCAAGCGCAACACGGTGCCCACCGCCTCCGCAACGTGGCGACGCTGCGCTGGATGGGCCGCCATGAAGGCCGGTAGCGGCAACGCATCCGCCACGTACTCCGTGCACAGCCGCAGCCGCCAGAAAGCGCCGGCTCGCCGCGCCACCGCGGCCACTGGCACCACCACGGGCACCCCTTCCTGTCGCAAGGCCGCCAACACCGCGAGCTCGGTCTTGGCGCGGCCCGGCCGCACGTAGCGATCGCGCAGGATCGCACCGAGCGCACCACCGCGCCGGTACGGACGCACCACGCACTGCACTCCACCGAGCATCATCAGCCCAACGCCGCCGCGACCTTTGGCGTCTGGCAGCGGCGCGAGCGCTCCCCAAAACGCTTCCAGCGGCACCGTCGCGACGTCCTGGCGCAGCCAGCCGACGCCACCTTTCTCGCGGCACTCGACAAAGGACGCTGGGGAAACCACGGCGGGATGATAGAGCCGCCGAAGACAACGCCCACTGGAAGTCTTTGGCCCGATCGCGAATGCTGACGCCCTCGATGGTGTCTAGTTCACTCGCGACCGTGCCGCTGCCCGGCGCCCACTACCTGCCAGCAGGTGGAAGCGTGCTCGTGGTCCGGCTGTCGGCGCTCGGCGATGTGCTGTTCGCGCTGGAGACGGTCGCCGCCATCCACCGGGAACGCCCCGACGTGCGGATCGATTTCCTGGTCGAGGACCGCTTTCGTTCCCTGCTCGACAACCACCCACAACTGGCGACCGTGCATGTCTATCCACGTCGGCGACGCGCGGCGATTGCTGCCAGCTTGTGGAACCTGCGCAAGAGCCGTTACGACGTCGTGCTCGATCTGCATGGCATCCTCAAGAGCGCGCTGCACGTCGTGCTCGCACGGGCGCGCCACAAAGTCGGACCAGGGGTGCCGGCGTCCCGCGAAGGCGCGGCGCGTGCCTACAGCCTCGTGGTGCCGATGCCGACTCCCGCACCGCACCGCGCCGAAGTAGGCCATCGCCTGCTCGCCGCCATCGGTCTGTCCGGTCGCCCGGCCGCGCCGCGGCTCGCAATCGTGCAGCCACCCGCAGCGCTGCTGCTCGCTAGCAAGGCACCGCGCGTCTTTCTGCATCCAGGCACTTCTGCCTTCGCCGCGTTCAAGCGCTGGCCGAGTGAACGCTTCGCCGAACTCGCGCGCCGACTCACCGATCGTGGGCTGTCGGTGTTGGTTGGCTTTGGTCCAGGTGAAAGCGAACTCGCCGCCCCCGTGCTCGCCAGAGCCCCGCGCGCCATCGCGATCGACGGTGGCCAACTCGGCCTGCTCGGGCTGGCTGGTGTGATGCAGCAGTGTGCTGTAGTCGTCGCCGCGGACACCGGACCGCTACACCTTGGCGCCACCGTTGGCGCCCGCTGTGTTGCGCTGTTTGGCCCCAAGGATCAGGCCCGCTACGGCCCGCGCGCCCACAGCACCGAACCACACGAAGTGCTGTGGCATGAGGTGCCGTGCCGACCCTGCCGCCGACGCACCTGCGTGACACCACAGTGCGTGCTCGGCATCGATGTCGCCACCGCGGAAGCTGCCGTGCTGCGCCAACTCGCACGGGTGCCAACGTGACGCCCGTTCCGACCACAGTGATCCGTCACCCGAAGGAACGCATCGCGAAGTGCTCGCTGCGCTTCTTGCACACGCGCCCCGAGATGACGTTCTTGCGAGCGCGCCCGGACTTTCGCTTTGATGCGACGGGGTTCATCCTCCTGGCGGTCGACGCCCCACCACTGTCTTTGGCCGACGCCGGTCAGCCGCTGCTGCTGCTCGACTCGACGTGGCGTTGGCTGCCGCAGCTGCGCACGTGCGTGATCGGCGAGCCGATTGCGCGCTCGATCCCTTCGGCGGTGCGCACGGCGTATCCACGCACCAGCAAGGTGTTCGACGATCCGGAAGCGGGTCTCGCGTCGATCGAGGCGCTGTATCTGGCGCGCGCGCTGCTCGGCGACAACGACACCAGCCTGCTCACTGGCTACCACTGGCAAGACCAGTTTCTCGCCAACGTCAAGGCAGCTGGTCTCTGACTGCGGGTGGTCGAGAAATCACCGTGGTGGAATCACGGTCGAGAAATCACGGTCGAGAAATCACGGTCGCGAAATCACGGTCGCGAGATCACGGTCGCGCCGTCGTGATCGCCAAGCGACGAGCGCCTTGGTCGACGGTCGGCGACGCAATCCACAGCATGACGACCGTCGCGTCCGCCAACCGTTCGGCTGGCACCACGAGTCGCTGCGTGGTGAGAACCTGCGCTACGAAGTCCGCGGTCGGCAACCGATGCACCAACTGCACCTCGGCGCAGGTGCCGACGACGTCAACGCCGGCCAACTCCAGTTCGTGCCCAGCGGTCGGCGCCATCAATTCGACTTCGAGACCACGGTCCCCGAGATGGCGGCAGTGCACCGCCGGACCTCGCCAATCGGGCAGCGGCGCCCGGCCATCAGCCGCTGGCCCGCCAGCACACGCCGCCGCCGCCACGACGAGAGAACCGGTGACGATTCGCTTCATGGCATTCTCCGGAACGTGCGCGCCCCGGCGCCACCAGCCGACTGCACCGTCGCCAAGTCCTGCATGCCGAACTCGAGATCCACATTGTTGACGCCACCTGCCACCGTGACCGGCAAGACATCGTCGAGGTTAGGCCAGGCGCCAAACAACTCGCCCGCATCGCCGATCAGGCCATCGTTGTCGCGATCGGTGCCCGCTACCAACAAGTAGTCACCCGCCGCCACCGCCGCCATCGCGAAGGCAAAGCCGTTCGCATCCGCCGTCGACGTTTGGAACCGCGCTTCCAGCGTCACCGGATCCACCAGCAGCACGAACACGGTGTCCGCCGAGGCCGGCGATTGCCCAATCTGCAGGCGCAGCTCCACCTCGACCGTCACCGGGGTGACGCCATCCAAGTAGTTGAGGGTCAGCCGGGTCTGCTGCACACCATTGGCCAACCCGGCGCGATCCACCGTGATCGCCAGCGAATCCAAGTCGATGCCATTGCTCGCGACCGCGTCACTCAACAAGCCTGAGAACCAGGGTGCGGCCGGTTGGAACGAGAACGAACTGAACACCAGGTTGCTGCTGCCGCGATTCTCCAACGTCACCGTCGCGGTCGTCGACGTCGCTCCCAAGTCGACGGCGGCCGGCGTCGCGACAAGCAACGGCACCCCCGCCGCTCCACCCAATGCTGACTGCACCGCCGCCAGCGCATCCACGAGTCGCCCGTTGTTCGGCAGGTTGCTGCCAGACATGGTCGTGCTGGTCAGGATGGTGCGAATCTGGCTCGCTGTCAAAGTTGGATTGGCGGCCTTCACCAAGGCTGCCACGCCGGCGATGTGCGGGCTCGCCATCGAGGTGCCGTTCTCGAACTTGAAGAACAGCGCGCCTTGGTCATCTGCCATGCACGACAGCACCCCATCCGGAAAGCTGTCGCCGTTGCGATCGGCGGTCATGTCGCCACCCGGCGCCCAGATGTCGACGGTCGGGCTGAAGTTTGAATAGGGCGCGCGCGCTCGCACCAGGTCGACGGCGCCGACCGACAACACCGAACTGAACGCCGCGGGCGAGCTCGGCTGGCTCGAATTGTCGTTGCCCGCTGCAGCCACCAGCAGCGAGCCAGCATTCGCCGCCGCATCGCAGGCTTGTTCGAGCACGGTGCTCAGCCCCGGACCACCGAGACTCATGTTGATGACGTCGGCGCGTTGTGCTGGCAACTGCCCACTGCCATTCGCCAGACGGGCCGCGAACAGAATGCCGTTGGCGATGTCGTCGACACTGCCACCGCCGCGCCCGAGCACACGCACAATCATCAGCTTGCAGTTCCAATCAACACCAGCGACGCCAGCGCCGTCGTTGCCGTTGGCGCCGATCGTGCCTGCGACGTGGGTGCCGTGGAAGCTGCTGCCCTGCGGCGTCTCGAGGTCGCCTTCATCCTCTGGATTGGCATCGCGCCCATCGCCATCGCGGGCCGCCGTCGCACTGCTGATCATGTCGAAGCCACTGACGAAGCGACCGGCGAACTCCGGGTGCGCCGAAACGATGCCGGTGTCGAGCACGGCGACGATCACGTTGTTCGAGCCTTGGGTCAGCGCCCAGGTCTGCGGCAGGTTGATCTGCGGGTAGTGCCACTGCTTGTCGTAGTAGGTGTCGTTGGGCTCGATGCACGCCTTCAGCAGGTAGTTGGGACTGGCACAGCGAACGCCCGCGCGTGCTTGCATGGCGGCGGCGGCATCACACGTCGCCCGCTCGACACTGTCGACCAGCGCCGCACCTTCGGCCAACGAGGAACGTCCGGCGGCGGCATGGGCCCGGTAGACGGCAATCGGACCGCCGCTGCGGACCAGGTCGAAGCCATCGACCGCCAGGTCAAGTGCCGCGGTCGTGGCGTCGAGCCAGACCACGACTTCCCCAGGAAGCATGGGCTGCTCGGCGGCGAACAGTGGCGCCAGGCGCGCGGGCGCTACGGCAGGCAGGCGCAACTGACCAGACACGGTCGCTGTCGTCGCACCGCCGCCTCCACCGCCGCCACCGCATGCGGTGGCGAGAAATCCAACCAAGGACAAGGACGAGAATCGCGAGAGAGATGGGTTCATCAGAAAAACTCGGCGCCAGAAACGAGCAAGGTCAGAGCGTGTGGCAGCGCGGGCGGGCTTTCCACAGGATGCAACACGCAAGGGGACGCTGCCATCGCCGTGCCGAGCCCATCCAGATCGTGATAGCGGTGACGCGTCGGGAACAACACCGTCAGTTTCGTTCCGATGGAACTCTCCCGCCACCGAGCAACGTCCAAGCCAATTGACGAAGCCTCACCCCACCTCGACCCAATCTCGTTGGGTGCCTAGACTTCGCCGCCTGCTTCGAGGCTCTCGTCGAGCCTTGATACCTGTCACCAACCGAAAGACTCCCCATGCGCAACCTTTTATCCCTTGCCGCAGCTAGCCTCGCCCTTGCAACGCTGGCTTCAGCCCAGACTTTCAATTGCCCGCTTGGACAACCGCTCACCAGCCCGAACCAGGGCAACGTCGGCGGTGGCATCTACCTGAACTTGACGGTCAACACGACCATCACGCTCGTCAACCTCAACTACGTCGCCTCCGACGTGACCGCGGTTGGCAACTCGTCATTCAGAATGTACATCGGTCCGACCCAATGGCAGGGGAACGTGGCTGTCAACCCTGGGGTTTGGTCGCTGATTGCATCGTCAACGCCAGTCGCCATTCCAACTGCCGCGGTGGACACGCCCTGCATTGGCGTGCTGAACCCAGCCGGCGTCAATCCGGGCACGGTGACCTTCGGTCCCGGCAGCTACGGCATCGCGTTGCACGCCGTCGGCCATAGCTGGGGCTACCAGAACGGCTTGTTCAACTTCACGGCGCCGGGGAACGAGTTCGTCGCCACTACTGGCGGCGCTTCGAACGCCTTTTTGACCCTGCCCACGTTCTCACCGCGCAGCATCAATGGCTCCATTGACTACTCGCTCGGTGGCACCGTGATGCCGTTCGCACGCCGCACCCCGTACGGTGCCGGTTGCTACTCCTTCTATCGCTCGATCTACGAACTGTTCCCCAGCTCGGTATCGGTCGACTTCAACAACACGTCGATGCTCTGGACGCTCGACACCGTGAACAATCGTTGGAGCAGCATCACGGCGGGTACCACGCCAGTCGCCCCGGTCACCTCGACGTCGCTCGGCCACGCTGACGACAACAACCTGGTCATCGCCCTGGCCCCGCAACCCATCCTGTTCCCCAACATCGGCGGTATCAGCGTCGCGACGACCAGCGTCGAAATGAGTTCGAACGGGTACATCAACCTGCTCGGCACCACCCCCGCCGTGGCGAACCCAACGACAGCCGCTTGGATGACGGGCACTGCCGTGCGCATGGGCAACCACTACGACATGGACCCGGCCGTCGGCGGCACCACGCACTACGACTATGACGCCGTGAATGGTGTGCACTTGTTCACCTGGCTGGCCGTGCCGACGTCGGCGATCGCGGCGACCTCAAACACCTTCCAGATGGCGTTCTTCGCCAGTGGCAACGTCGAGTTCCGCTGGGGCGTGATGAGCCAAGCGGGTGGTGGTGGTTGGCCGACGCTGGTTGGCTTCTCGCCAGGCGCGACGTCGCTCGACCCAGGCACCATCGACCTGTCGGCTTCACTGCCGGCGTTCACGTCCGGCACCGACCAAGCGCCGCTCACCTTGGCCGCCAACGTCAACCCGGTGCTCGGGTCGCTCGTCAACCTGACGACCAGCAACGCCACGAGCCTGAACCTCGGCCTTTGCTTCGTCACCGTCTCCGACCTGCCGCCGTTCTCGCCGGTTGGTTTGGACCTCGGCATCATCGGCTCCCCTGGTTGCGTCGCCAACGTCGACATCAACCAAGGTGTGGGCAACCTCATCACCAACCTCGGCCCGCCATTCCCGAGCATGGTGGTGCCGTTCGCGATTCCGCTAGGCCCGCCCTCGATCATCGGCCAGAGCTTCTACGCGCAGTCGGTGTGGCTCGACGCGCTGCAGAACCCAGGTGGTTTGATCACCTCGAACGCGCTCAACATGCGCGTCGGCGCTTTCTGATCCGATCCCGGCTCTGAAATCGCGAACGGCCGTGCCCACCACGTGGTGGGCACGGCCGTTCGCATTTGGCGCACCCGCCAGGAATCGAACCTGGGACCGCCGCTTTAGAAAAGCGGTGCTCTATCCAACTGAGCTACGGGCGCGTGCGCGACGCAGGATACCAAGCGGCTCTGAGCAAGGCACCAGAGCTAGTCATCGCCGTCGGCCGTCGGCTCTGCTGCCGTCGGCTGGGTGCGATAGCGATCGTGGATCCACAGGTACTGCTCGGGTGCCTGCCGCACCAACGCTTCGACCGCCTGATTGACGCGGGCCACTCCAGCCTGCAAATCCGCGTCGCGATCGCCGGTGTTGACCAGCGTGAACGGCGCTTCGGCCACCAGCTCGAAGCGAAAGCCTAGGCCACGCCGAATCGCCGCACCGACCAGGATCGGGTAGCCACACCGCAAGGCCAGACTCACACCCGCTCGTTCGCAACTGGCGAGCTCGCCAAAAAACGGGGCGAAGACGCCGCGCAATCGCTGGTTCTGGTCGACCACCATCAGACCGATGTGGCCATTGCCAAGCGCCGTCGCCAAGTCGCGCACGCCGCCGCGCCGAGGGTGGATGACGAGCCCCCCACCTTGGCGATTGGCGAGCAGCCACCGCTCGAGCAACGGGTTGCGCGACACCCGCGCCATGCCGTGCGCGCCGCCGAAGAACTGCGCCACGCCGATCGCCGCCACTTCCCAATTGCCCAGGTGCGCGGTCAAGCCGAGGAACGGCGGTCGCAAGTTCGCGAGGTGATGTTCGGAGCCGCGGTAGCTGAGCACCGAGCGCAAGTCACCCCCGCGCGCCAACAGCCGCGTCAGCCGCGCCAAATCGAGCGGCACTTTGAACAAGTTGCCAGTGGCGCGCGAGCCAAGGCGCCGCAGTTCCGCATCGCTCGCGGTCGGAAAGGCATTGCGCAGGAAGTGCATCGCGTAACCGCGACGACGCCCATCGTAATGAAAGAAGAAGCGCCCAAGAGCATCCGCGCAGCGGTAGCCGAGCCATTGCGGCACCCACGCCGCCACGCCGATCGCCACGCGCGCGATGACGTAGACCACACGATCACGAAAGCGCACCTTCACAGCAGCACCTCGCAGAGCGGCGGCTCACCGCCAAGAAAGCGCAACTCGATGCGCAGAACCAATCGCGGGGTCGGCAGATCGATGCGCGCGTCGTCTTTCTCCGTCGTCACCAACCAAGCCCCGGCGGCGGCCGCCGCGGTGGCAGCTGCCTGCACTTCGCTCGCGGTGAACCGATGGTGATCACGATGCCGGAACTCGCGTGCGACCACCCCACCAAGGCGTTCGATCGAGTCACGAAAACTCTGCGGTCGTGCAATCGCTGACAGCAACACGCAGGGCTGACCCTGCACGGCTTGCAACGGCACGGAGAGCCCGCTTGGCCGTTCGACGAACTCGCTCGCGGCATGATCCGCGGCGTAGACACCCGTCGTCGCGTCGACGAGCGATCGCACCCGTTGCAGCCGTCGCTGCAACTCATCAGGTTCCAACGCGCCACCTCGCGTCAGCAACACCAGGGAGGCCCGGCGCAGCCCCGAACGAAACTCACGCAGGTCGCCCGCTGGCAGACACAGTCCGTTGCCGAACGGCAGTCGCGCATCGACACACACGAGATCGACATCGCGGTGCAGGCGCCGATGTTGGAAGCCATCGTCCAGCACGATGAAGTTCGCCCCTTTGCTGACGAGGCGGTGGCCAGCGGCGACCCGATCCGGATGCTGTTCCTGCAGGAGCCACGGCAACCGCCGTTGCAGCATCACCCCTTCATCGTTGAGCGCGGCTCCAGGGGCGCGGCCATAACCACGCGCCAACACACCGGGACGGCGCCCTTGCTGCTGCGCCAACGCACACAGCCACGCCACGGTTGGCGTCTTACCGGTACCGCCGACGGTCAAGTTGCCGACCGACACCACCGGCACCGGCAAGCGATGCACCTGGCGCCGCCGCGTTGCGAACAGCCAATTGCGAACGGCCGCGACGCCGCCATAGGCGATTGCCAACGGCCACAGCGCTGGCCGCAACGAGAACCCCCCGTGTGCGGCCGCCATCACTTGGCCGCGAGGGCCGCGATCTCATCGGCCGTCGTCGCCGCCATCGTCTCCACACCTTCGATGCCGTTCGCCAGCGCGATGCGCTTCACCATGTTGACCAACGTCGCCTTGGGCCCGCACTCGACGAAGTGCCGCACGCCCAAAGCAAACATGCCTTCGATCGTCTGCTGCCATTGCACCGCCCCAGCGAACTGCCGCTGCAACGCGGTGCGCGCCGCCGCCGCCGTCGTCACCGGCGTCGCATCGACGTTGCACCAGATCGGAAAGGCCGGATCGCGCATCGTCGTCGCCGCCAGCACGTGCGCAAACGCCGCCGACGCGTCCCTCAGCAACGAGCAGTGGAACGGCACGCTGACGTTCAACTTGAGTGCCTTGCGCGGGGGTGCAAGCGTCACAATCTGATCCATCGCCGCGATGGCGCCAGACACCACGATCTGCTCGGGCTCGTTGACGTTGGCGATCTCACACAGCCCAGCGTCGACCTTGGCGACCAGAGCCTTCACTTCGTCGAGCCCCATCTTGCGCATCACGACCATGCCGCCGGTGCCGATCGGCACCGCACTCTGCATGCGGCGCGCTCGCTCGCGCACCAGGCGCACGGCATCGGCGAACTGCAGCGTGCCCGCGGCCACGTGCGCCGCGTATTCGCCGAGGCTATGGCCGGCGGCGAGGTCCGGGGTTTGGCCGAGCGCGCGGAACGCCGCGATGGCCACCGCCAACGTCGCTGGCTGGGTGTTCTCGGTCAGCCCGAGCTTGTCCTCCGGCCCCTCGAAGCACAGCGTGGAGATCGATTCGCCGAGCGCTGCATCGGCCTCAGCGAAGGTCGCGCGCGCGATCGGAAACCGCGCGGCGAGCTCTTTGCCCATGCCCGCGAACTGAGAACCCTGGCCAGTGAACAAGAAGGCGCGCTGCATGCGCGACAGCATTCCAGGCCCGCCCCGCTTCGATCAAGCCGCCAGACGGGAATCGGCCCCGCGATCGTCGATGCTCACTGCTTGCGGCGGTTGCGCCGCGTGTCGGTCGACTCTTCGCCCTCGACCGGCTCGCCCTCGACCAAGGCCTTCTTGGCCTCGACGCCAAAGTGCGCACATGCCTTTTGCCATTGCTCGAAGTTGTCGGCAAAGCGCTGCTCGGCAGCACTCGGCTTGCTGCCGATGACAACCAGGCGCCGCTTGATTTCATCGCGCTTCTGCGCGTTCCAGCCGCCCGCCGGCGGGTAGTCCTGCACGAGCGCGAACCACGCTTTCTGCAGTTCTTGCTCGGCCTTCGCAGCGGTGTTGGCGCTGTCAGCCGCTGCCTTTTCGGCCGCGGCCGCTTTCTTCGTATTCTTGCCGACCATGGGGGCGGCGACCACGGGGGACGGTACCGGCTCGGTCGGCGGCGCTACTTCGCCTTCGACAACCGGCGGCACCGCCGCGGCACCGGTCGCTTGCCGACCCGCCGCCGCGACGCGCTCGGCGGCACGCCGTTCCTCCATCTGCATCTCCGATTCGAGTAACTGAAGCTGCTTCTGCGTGAGTTGCTCCAGCACTTCGTACTCGGCGAAGTCAGTGAACGGCACGAACACGTAGTTGCGCGCGCCGCCGGAGTACCACAAGCGAATGCCCGCGCCGCGTTCCAGCGCCTGCGCATCGACGAAGCGCAGCCCATCGACGCGCTCCACCAACCGACCATCCTTGACGACCCCAATCAGCTTGTTGCCGTTCTTGAGACGAACGGCCACCCGCACATGGCTGTGCACCGCTCGGCCCGAACCAATCTGGTCCCGCATCGACTGCGCGCGCTGGTCCGTGCGCGCCGTTTCCTTTGGCGGCTTGGTCTCTCCGTTGGGAACCGGGGATTGGCCACAGAGCGAGCCATGCAGCGCAATCGCGGCGACGACAAGGGTCCACTTCATGGCGGCCCTATCGGCCAAATGCTGCTTGCGACTTGCCCGCCGTCTCGATTCGAGGCGCCGCCGACCCGCGCCGCGCCGCCAACAGCAGCATCGAGAACTCGATGTCCGTGTGCAGCGGCGATTTCGCCAAGGCGCCCACGATGCCAGCGGCCAACGCGAACGGCACGCACGATGGCACCACCAGCAACTCGGTGGCCAGCGCCGGCTGCTCATTGACGACCAACGCCAACGGCACGCGCCAGGCCCTTGCCACCGCGACGGCGACCGGCGACCGGGTCTCGACCGCCGCGTGGAAGCGCGGCCGCACGACGACCTTGGCGCCGAGGTTCTTGACCACCGACCACACCGAGGGTTTTTCGATCACTTCCCACAACAGCGGCGCCAACACTTCGTCGTCCTGCACGACCTGCAGCATCGCCATCGCCGCCACCGTCGCTTCCGCAAACGGGCGCACGTCGAGATCCTGATAGAACACGGTCTCGTCGTGCGCGCGCCGCACGACCCGGCGCTGCTGCTGCACCAGCGCACAGGCTTCGCCAAAGCCGCGCGCCAAGAACTCGCGTGGTAGCAGCGGCTCAGACCGACCCAGCACATTGCCGTCGGCGTCGTGCACGGTTGCCAGCACCCGGCAGCTAGCCGACCGAAAGCGCTGCGGCTCGCCATTGACGCGCAACGTCCAATCGATCGGCGGCACCGGGTCGAGCACGGCGCCCTGCTCGCCAACCCGCGCCAACGCGACTGGCTCCGTGAGCCGCACGTGCAGCAACCAGTGGCGATCGCCGGTCGCCCGCCGCAAGCGCAGGCCAAACAGCACTTCATCGCCAGCGCGCCACTCACCCTCCACGTCGGCGGCGTCAAAGCCCTTCATGATGGCCCCAGCACCGGGAAAGTCTGCCGGCGCCGCAAACCCAGGGTGCTGATCCAACCTGACGTCGGCAAGCTGAGGCCCGCGGCAGGCGGCAGCGGCAGCGAACACGGCCCAGAAGATCACGGTGGAGCGAAGCATGGCAAACAACGCAAGCGGGGCCCGCGTCGCCGCGCAGGCTACCGGCGGCGCCGCTCGAATGCTGGGTCAGAACGGGCTCGACCAAGCTGGTCCTTGGCCGCCAAGGCCGCCTGCTACCGGGCCAACGGTGCTTTTGCAGAAACTGCGTGCGATGGGCGGCGACCCGACCTTCCTCTCATAGCCATGACGACCCTGCAACCGTTTGCCTGCCTGCTGCCCCGCCGATTCACTTCGCGGAAGCCACGCGTGCCTTGTCGGCGGGCCGGAACCGGGCAGAATCAGCGGCTCCTCGCCGGGGCTCCGTTTTTGGACGACAACACACGCAACCTCGTTAGCCGTGCACTCGAGCAGGATCGTGATGCGATCGATCTGCTGTTTCAGCGCTACCGCGATCGGCTGCGCAACGCCCTGCGCAAATTGATCGGTCCAAAGTACCGCCTGCTGCTCGCCGACAGTGAAGACGCCACCCACGATGCGATCCTGTCGGCGCTGCGGCGACTGCACCAATTCGAGTACCGCGGGGAAGGTTCGTTCTTGGCATGGCTGCTGAAGGGTGCTGAGTACGAAATCGTGCGCCGCATCCGCGCCGTCGAGACCAAGAAGCGCGGCGCCCACGGCGGGCTGATCGGCCTCGACGACCAAGTCGAGCAATCGGTCGCCGCCAAGGACGCCACGCCGTCGGCTCTGCACGACGAGAGCGAACTGGCCGAACGCATCCGCGCCGCCTTGCAACAACTGCCCGATCGCGAGCGCGAGATCATCGTGCTGCGCCGTTACCTCGAACTCGACACCGACGAAATCTGCGCCGAAATGGGCCTGCCCACGGAAGGTGCCGTGCGAGCTCTGCTGTCCCGCGCCCAAGCCCGCTTGTCCGGCCTGCTATCGCGCACGCAGGAGTCGTGACCATGCAGCCAGAGCGGGATGCCGCCGCGGCGATGACGCCGCCCAGCGATGGCTCACGAAGCACCAACGTGCAACACGCCGTGGAGCAGTTCGTCGAACTGCATTCGCGCGGCGAGGCGCCCGATGCCGTGAGCTTCGTGGCCAAGTTGTCGGAGGACATTCGTCCCCGAGCCCTGGCGCAGATCCGCGAGTTCCTCGCCTTTGATGGCCTGCTCGGCCATCAAGAATGGGCACCGTCGGCGACCGCCGACACGCAGGGACGCGTGTTTGGCGACTTCGTCATCCAAGAAGAACTCGGGCGCGGCGGCATGGGCGTCGTCTATTTGGCCCACCAGAAGTCGCTCAACCGACGGGTTGCCCTGAAGGTGATGGCCAGCGGGCTGACGCTCAGCAAACGCCACGTCGAGCGCTTCCGTCGCGAAGCCGCCGCCGCCGCCCAACTGCGCCATCCAGCCATCGTGTCCGTACACGCGCTGGCCGAGGTCGACGGCACCTTTGCACTGGCGATGGACTTCGTCGCCGGCCGCAACCTCGGTGACATTCTCGATGACCTGCGTCTGGCCAACGGCGACGACCACACCACGGTCGAAGGCACCTTGGGCCTGGCTCCCGAGAAGGGCTACGTCGCCGAGTGCGCAATGTTCGTCGCGCAACTCGCGTCGGCGCTCGCGGTCGCCCACCAAGCCAAGGTGGTGCACCGCGACCTCAAGCCGCGCAACCTGATGCTCGACGATCGTCGCCAGGTGCGGCTGCTCGACTTCGGCCTCGCCAAGTCGCTCGGCGAAGGCAGCATCTCGATGTCGGGCGAGATCACGGGCACGGCGCACTACATGAGCCCGGAGCAGACGCTGGCCAAGCGCGTCGAAGTCGACCACCGCGCCGACATCTGGGCGCTCGGCGTCATCCTCTACGAAGTGCTGACGCTGCGGCGGCCGTTCGACGGCAAGAACCTGCAGCAGGTCGTCTACGAGATCTGCTTCAAAGAACCGGTGGCGCTGCATCGGCACAACCACAAGGTGCCGCGCGACCTCGTCACCATCTGCCAGAAGGCGCTCGAGAAGGATCCGCAGAACCGCTACCAGACCGCGGCGGAGTTCGAAGACGACCTCCTACGCTTCCTGCGTTGGGAACCGGTTCACGCCAAGCCCGCCAGCGCGATGACGCGGGTCTTGAAGTGGATGCGGCGTCATCGCACAGGGACCGCCATCGCCAGCGCGTTGCTGCTCTTGGCCATGACGGCGGTGGGCGTGCAGTGGTATCGCGGGTCGGTTGCGGACGAACTGCTGGTGCAGGCCGAAGACCACGCCACGCACGGGCGCTTCGCCGAAGCCATCGCCCTGGCCAACGAAGCGCTCGGGCTGCGCAACGACGTCGCCGGTCGCGCGCGCCTCTACGCGATCAATGAGACGAGCAAGAGCCGCGTCAACGCAGCGACGACGCTGACGATGCGCAGCCAGCACGAGATCGAGAACAACCGCGAGCTCGCGATCCGGTTGGCGCTGCAGGCAGAAGAACTGCATTCGTCGCTGGAGACGCGTTCGGGCGTGCTCAATGCACTAGGCAGCGGCAGCGTCGCTCGCACGCTGCGCGCCGGTTCCCTCGACGACAAGCCCATCCAGCTCATCGCCACCCGCTGGTCGCCGGACAGTCGGCGCATCGTGACCGTCGGCTACAGCGGCCACATCGTGGTTTGGGATGCGGCGACCGGAGCGCCCATGGCGACGCTCTCTGGCCATGCCGCCAACAAACAGGTCGTCGGCGTGGCGTTCGCCAGCAACGACCGCCTCGTCACCACCGGCGCCGACATGACGATGCGGTTGTGGCGACTGGTCGACGCCTCGCTGGAACGAACGATCGCGCTGCCCGGAGTGACGCAGGCGATGCAACCGGACCGCACGGGTACCCGCGTACTCGTGCTCACCCACGGCCGCCCCGAGGGACCATGGCTCGCCCAGGTCTACGACCTCGCGAACGGCCAAGCGATCTCCCCGGCGGTAGCGCACACGCAAACGTTCGTGGCCTACGCCCTCAGTCCCAGCGGCACCCTCGCTGCCACCAGCAGCTCCAGCACGGTGCGAATGTGGAGCGTCGAAACGGGGATACCCATCGAACTCGCGCGAGCGCTGCCACGCGGCCGAGTGCGCGCCTTGACGTTCTCGCCCGACAGTTCGTTGCTCGCGGTGGCCAGCGACCAGGCTGTGCATTTGATTCGCACGGTCGATGGCGAAGTGGTCGGCGTGGTCAAGCACAGTCTCGAAGTCACGTCCTGCGCCTTCGACAGCAAAGGGCATCGCCTGCTCACCGGTTCGCGCGATTGGACGGCGCGCGTCTGGCAACTGGCGCCAGACCTGGTGACGAACCCGAGGGATCCGATCGAGATCGCGACCCTGCTCGATCACAAGGGCCCCGTCAACCACGTCGCCTTTGATGCAAGCGATCAATTGGCGCTGACCGCCACCGGCGGTCGCGCCGGCGCTCTGTATGTGTTCGATGTCGGCACCGATCGCGCGACCACCGGCTCGGCGGTGCAGCGCTACGGCGTCGGCCCCTCGATCGGCTCGGCCGAGTTCTCGCCCGATGGCCGCGCCGTACTGGCACTCGCCGGCACCAGCAGCGCCAAGGTGTGGGACTTCGGCTCAGCGAGCGGCGTGGTACGAATGCGCCAGGCGGGCCGGGCCGGAGCTTGCGCCTTCGACGCCAAGGGTCAGCGCCTCGTCACCGGCGGCGACGACGAACGCGTGCGCCTGTGGTCGGCACACGACGGCCACTTGCTGTGGGAGACCGACCCACTGGGCTACCCGATGACGCGCGTCGCGGTCGACGGGGCTGGTGAACTCATCGCCTGCGCCGGCACCCGCGACGGCAACGTTCGCGTGCTGCGGCTCTTGGATGGGGCGCCGCTCTACACCTTGGAAGGGCACGACAACAGCGTGGCGGTCGTGCACTTCCAACCGGGCAGTGATCGCTTGCTGACGGCGGGACTCCGCGACAAGACCGGTGGGCGCCTGATTCTGTGGAACACCAACGATCGGTCGCGGGTGATGACTTTGGACCGCGGCAAGCCCATTCACGCCGCCGATATCACCGGCGATGGTTCCCTGCTCGCCACCGTCGAGGAAGAGGAATCTGTCGTTCGCCTCTGGGCGGTGCCGAGCGGCGAACCACGCGGCGAAATCCGTGGCCACGACCAGCGCATCGGTTCCGTGCGTTTCACGGGCGATGGCAAGGCGCTGCTGACGGCAAGTCGCGATCGCACGGCGCGCCTGCACGATCTCGCCGGCAACCTGCTGAAGACACTGACCACCGAGCAACCACTGAAGCTCGCGACCTTCTCCCCCGACGGTCAGTTCGTGCTGACCTGCAGCGACAGCGCCAACGCCGAGGCTCTGCTGTGGCGCCTCGCCGATGGCACCGAGTTGGTGCGCTTCCGCGACCATCGCGGCCCTGTTGAGTGGGGTACTTTTCATCCCGATGGCTCTGCCGTGGCGACCACGGCGGGCGACGGCACCACCTGCATCTGGCCAACGGATCCAGTTGGCGTCGCCAAACGTCTACTGCCAAGCATCCCGTCGTCTTCGCCGCCGACCACCAAGTAGCCCTGCCCACACCCAAGCTCGCCACCCGCCCTGCTCACCGAGGCTGCAATGAACTTCGCTGCACACCACCTGCTCACACTCGCCGCCTGCTCCTTGTTGGCAGCCACCGCCGTCGCCCAGTCTCCCGTGCGACCACCGCCATGGTGGAACGTGCAGGACGAAGTCACGGTCAGCCTCTACTGGAACTTTGATGGCCCTGCCCCGCTGGTGCCGACCGCAGCCACCGTGCCCACTTGGTACAGCCCGCTGGTCACGCAAATGGTGCTGTCGCCAAACGTCGTCGTGATCAACACGCCGACCGGCACCGGGCTTGGCTTGATCGGCAACGGCGCCCCGCAGAACGGCGCGATCGAGCTGACGGTCGACAACGATCCGTACCCGGACTACATCAAACTGTTCTGGTTTCAGTTCGACGCGCTGCAGGGCGCCAGCGGCAATGTCGCGGCGCTGATCGAAGAGAGCCTCAACTACAAACGCGCGATCATCTCGCAGAAGAGCCAACCGCTTGGCGGCGGCTGGGAACGCATCACGATCGACGCCCAGTTGATTCCCCAACCAGACGACGAAGGCATCGACTGGACGTTCCTTGAGAACGCGCTGGGCACGGTTGGCATCGACAACCTGTTCGTCAACAGCAAGTGCATCAAGCCCAAGCCCGACGAAACGGGAGACGCCCTCGGAGATGTCGGCGCCCGCCAGAACTTGTCTCTCCTGCCGGCCGGCCTCGCGTTCACGAGCGCCGCGGTCACAGAAGGGCCGCCACCGCTCTTCCAAAAGACCTACTGGGTCACGGCGCGAGCCACCGCGCTCGGCGCGCACTCGCTCCTGCGTCTGACTGGTACCTTGCCGACCCTGGTCGTCGCTAGCTCGACAGTGCTCGGCGGCACCCTCACGACCTCGCCGCAGGGGCCTGGCGACATAGCGGTGGAGACCGTCACGGTGGCCGGCGCGGTCACGCAACAGATCGTCTGGACGATCCTCGACGAGCGGCCGGCTGGTTTGGTGCGACTGGTGGGCGTCGATGCATCAGGCGGCAACACCAGCATCCTCATTCTGAACGGCTTCCCCAACACCGCCATCGTTCCAGCTGGCCAGCAACTCGGCCTCGCGTTCGATCCCTCGGGAGAGTTCGGCAACGGCACGTTCTGGGTCGCCTCGACCAATGGCGCCATCGGCACCATGCGCGAGTTCAGTCGCCAAGCGCTGACCTCCGGCGCCCTCATTGACACGCGCCAAATCGAGCCCGACTGCGTCGGCCTTGGCTACGACGCCGCCTTGGGCAGCTTCTACGGCTTCAGCAGCGCGCCCCAGCCGACGCCAACGGGGCCGATTGAGGTCAATGGCTTCGTGGTGTCCGGCTACGACTTCGCGGCCACCGGCGTGCGCTTCTGTGGCGACCTCAACGTGCCCAATCGCGGCGGCGTCGCGTTGGCCATGGAGACCTATCGCAGCCGCAGCGCGCCAACGGCCCAGCTCAACCTGGTCTGCCTCGTCAACACGAACGCGAACCAGCAAGTGCTCTACGAGATGGCCGGTCCGTTCGGCTTCGGCTGGAGCGTGCTCGGTCGCTGCGGCATGCGCGACACCGGCCCGTTCAACGGCTTGCCGTTCGTTGGCAGCACCATGGAAGTGACCTTGACCGGCGTGCCGAACTCGCTGTTCGCGATGATGTTCCTCGGCTTCAGCAACACCACGTCGACGATCGGCGCGCTGCCGATTGCGTTGTCGCCGCTGCTGGGTTGGCCAGAGAGCATCCTGTCGATCTCGCCGGACGTGAACTCCGGGCTGATGGCACCGTCCGCCGTAGGCGAGTTCTCGCTGCCGATCACGATCCCACCGGTGGCTGCCCTGGCATACTCGTCGGTGTACTTCCAGTGGCTCGCGCTCGACACCACCATCACCGGCGGCTTTGCGATGTCGCAGGCCGGCAAGACCGTGATCTACCCGTAGCCGCTACTTGCCCGCGTCCGTGGGCTTCGCCGCCTTCGCCGCGGCCTCCGCTGCTTTCTTGAGGCGCAGCTCACGCTCCACGTGCAGCGGCGGCTGCACGCGGTGGAACACGAACTCGACCTCGGTATCCGGCGGCGGCAACAGCGTCGTCGTCCACCAATTCTGATCGTCGCGGGCGTTCTCGTGCACCATCGTCGCCAGATGGTTGTCCGGGCTCAGGTAGCAGATGCTGATCAAGTTGCCTTCGAGATCGGCGATGTAGACCTCAGGGTCGTTCTTGTAGATCTTCGCCATGCGCCCACCGAGGTAGACCCAACGGCAACCGGCGAGGGCTTGCTGCGTGCCGAGGTCGAGCACCATGTCTTCGACGCAATGCTCAACCGCCTGGCCCTCGGGAGACTGCCAGCGCACGGTCATCCAGAAGGGCATGCCCTGCGGCGGCGTGACCACGATCGGATCGGCGCCCTTCTCGATCTCTTCCAGCGACGGCGGCGGGTTCTTTTCGACGTAGCTCGCGTTCTTGCCCGGCTGTAGGCCAAGCATCAACAGCGCCGCGTTCAACACGCTCGGCTTGCTGGTGGTGATGAACACCGCTTCGTGGCGCTTGCCCTTCTTGTAGATCAGCAGGTACTCGATCGGATCCTGCGGGTGATTGACGGTCGCCTTCACCGCGACCGTCTGCGCCTTGGCGTCGAAGACGATGCCTTCCTTGGTGAACTGCTGCTTCACTTCATCGAGCACCTTCTGCGGATCGGGTGCGGGATCCTGGGGCTTTGGCGCCTGGGCCAAGCTGCACGCGGCGAAGAGAAGAGAGACGAAGGCTGGATAGAGAGTCATCGAACAAGTTCCGGCAAGGAGTGCCTAGAGGTAGCGAGCGTGCCAGCGTCGTGGCCGGCAAACTCGAGAAGGAGAGTCGCCGCCGCCCGCACCGCCGCGTCGTCACCGCGGGCTGCTGCGTCCTGCATGCTCAGCACGTGCGGCATCGCCGACAGCGCGGCCCATGGGTCGACGCCGCCGTTGGGATCCCGTTCGCCAAGAAACAGCCGCGCATGACGCCGCTGCTCCGGCAGACGCAACAGCGCGGCACGAGCCCCTTCGGCATGGCGGCGGGCCGTGGCGAAGTCGGCCCGCACAACCGCCGCCTGCATGGCAAACCAATGAGCCGGGCCGCGGTTGGCCGCGCCAGGCAGGGCTAGAGCCAGTTCGGCGGTCGCCACCGCAACCTCGTGCTGCACCAGGGGAGCCATCGCCAGCTCGCGCCACAACACCAAGAGACGCTGGTGGCTGATCGTCACCTGGCGCGCATCCGCGCGGGCCACAGCCACCGCCGCGCGGAAGGCCGCGCCCACCATGTTCGCATCGGCACGGCGCAGCACCTGCGCACTGGCCGCCACCAGGGGAAAGCCAAACGTGCCGTCCGGCCACTTCGCCGCGAGCTTCGCTTCGCGCTCCGGATCCGTGCGCGGCATCAGCAACACGAAGTCCGCACACAAGGCGACATCGTCGGCCACCAGCGACGTCGGCATGCTGGCCAGCAACTCGAACGGCAATGGCGCCAAGTCCTCGGGCACGGGACCCGCGGCGATCACCTCGCGCAGTCTTGCCACCAACACCGGGCGATGCGCACTGGCAGCCAACGCCCGCAGCGCCACTTCCCGCAGTTGCTCGGGCGCGTCGGGGCGCTGCCACAGCGCCTGCAACTGCGCCAGCACGGTCGCATCCGCCGCCGCCGTCGCCGCCCATTCCAAGATCTCCGCGGCCACCTCTGGTTCGGCTGTGGTCGGCAACAAGGCTAGCAGTTGCTGCGCCGACTTCGCATCGAGCGGACGAGCATGGTGTGCATACCGCCGCACCAGACCCGGCGCCGCCGTCTTGGCGGCGGTGACGAGGCGCTGCAGTTCGCGGCGATCGCCGAGCGTCACCAGCGCCATCGCCACGGCATCGAGTTGGACCGCGCGCGCCGCCGGCTCGACTTCGGGCACGTTCGCCTGCAGCTCCGCCAGCAAGAATTCATGAACGAACGGGGCCCGGCGGCGCGCCAAGCCATCGACGAACTCCGGCCAACTGCGGCTGTCGCGCAGCAGCGCCCACACCTGCCGCAGACCCTCAGCACTGCCGTGCGCAACGATCGCCATGGCCGCCGGCGCACAGAACTCACCGTCGGCACTGCCGGCCTCGAGCAACCGTGTGACGAGCAGTTGCTCCAGCGACGAATCGAGCACCGCTCGCCGCGCCAACGCCCGCACCACCCAGGTGCCGAGCGGAGAATCGATCCACTCGATCAACGTCGCCGTCGGCAACAGATCGATCCCGACATCGAGCAATCGCCGCGCCCGCGCCTCGTGGCCACGTTCCACGCCCGCCGACCACCGCAACACCGCTGGATTGATCGCCCGCGCCGCCAGCAACGCCGTGAACGCCGCTTCTTTCGTGGCCGCCGCCACGTCGTCGTCGAAGAGCAACGCTTGCACCTTGCCAACCCGCGCCGGTTGATCGAGCTCAGGCCCGGCGAACGGCAACCACAAGGCGTCGATCGGCGCCTCCGCATCGAGAGCAGCCCGCGCGCGTTCTGCGACCAACGCTGGCTCTCGTTCCTGCACGAGCTGGCAGCACGTCGCGGCGGCTTCTGGTGGCAACGTCAGCGCCAGTCCGAGCAAGCGGCGCACGCCATCCGCCGACAGCCGATCGAGCCACGGCGACAACTGCTCGACCTGCACACCACCTTGCTGCAGCGCCGCGTGCACGCGCCCGAGCAAGCCGTCGGCCACCTTGGGCGACAGCACCGCCGCGGCCGACAGCACGCCATCGCCTTGGCCTTCCTGCACGAGCGCCCGCAACCACAACTCCGCTTCCGTCGCCACCAACGGCACCCCGCGCGCCGCGAGCGCCATGCAGCGGTCGTCCAGCGAACGGCCAGGCGCCACCATCGACCATCGCTCAGCCCACGCCGCCGCACTCAGACGCGGCGCCTGCGCCAACTCACGCAGCAGCATGCGCGCAGCCGGCGGCCGTCGATCCAACGCACTGAAGAGATCCACCGACAACGTCTGCCATTCATGCCGAACGATGGCCGCCGCGGTGCGCGCCACGGCTTCGTCCGCATCGGCGAGAGCCGCCACCGCCGCTTCGACCGACAACTGGCCAGCATCCTGCGCCGCCGCCAACGCTCGACAGCGCCGCGTGCTCTCCTCCGCGCGCTCGCTCTGCGCGGTCGCCAACGCCATGCACAGCACCGTCGACAACCATGGCAAGCCGTTCATCGCAGTTCCGCCGCGATCTGCAGTGGCAAGTCAGACGCCAGCAAGCCGACTTCACCAAGCCGCTTGGCGAGGCGATCGCCCGCCGCGCCGTGCGCATGCACGCCAAGGCACGCGGCCGCGAACGGCGCCATGCCCTGCGCCAACAAGGCGCCAAGCAGCCCAGCCAACACATCGCCAGAGCCGCCGGTCGCCATGCCCGGATTGCCGGTGCCGTTCTTGAAGCAGTGGGTGCCGTCGCCCACCAAAGTGCGCGCGCCTTTCAACACCACCACGGCACCACTGCGTCGACACAGTTCGCGCAGCGCCAAGCCGCGATTGGCTTGCACTTCGCGCACCGAGGTGCCGAGCAAGCGCGCCGCTTCCCCCGGATGCGGCGTGATCACGAGGCGCGCCCGCGCCGCCAGCACGGCTCGCAATGGCGCCAGCACATTCAACGCGTCGGCATCGAGCACCACCGGCACCTCACTGCACCGCAGGATCATGCGCACCAACGACCGGGTGCGATCGCCTTCACCAAGCCCAGGCCCGACCACGACCGCATCGGCGGTGCGCACCGCCGCCCGCAGCGCCGCATCACTGCGCCCACTCGTCGTCGCACACGGCACCGCCATCGCGACGAACGGCTGCAACGCGCGCGGCAGAGCCACGCGCACCAGCCCAGCTCCACCGCGCAAGGCCGCGGTCGCCGTCAGGATGGCCGCACCGAGCATGCCCTCGCTGCCGGCTATGACCAGCACCGTGCCGAACGTGCCTTTGTGGGCATCGCGCGCCCGGGGCGGCAGCCGCGGCACCGTGCGCACGATCGACATCGCCGCGGCCTTCATGGCTGTGGCCACGGCAGCACGCTGCGCACTTCGCCGACGACCTTCTGCTGCGTGTTGGTGAGCAGAATGGGGGCAAACTCGGCGACGGCCGCTGGCAACACCGGACCCAGCGCCCCCAATCGTTGCAACACCTCGACGACGACTGGTTGGTAGCCACGTTCGCTGCCATCGTCGATCTTGATCGCGAGGCCCAGCGCCAACGGCCACCGAACGCGCGCCGGGTCGGGCGCCAGCGCCACGGCGTAGACCCCCTCGGCGCCGTTCTTGGCAAACCCGCGCCCAGGCCACTGCCGCAGCAGCGCGGTGCAGAATCGTCGCTCCCCGGCCAACAAGGCGGGCGCCTGACCAACGGCCTCGAGGATGCGACGGCATGCAGCCGCACGAACGGCGCCCAGTGCTTGCGGGTTCGCCAACCGGCAAAACGCCTTCGCCAGCGCCGCCAGCGGCAACACGAAGGTCGGCGCCCCGCAGCCATCGAGGCCCGTTGGCAAGGCACCGGTGAGCCCCGCCATCGCCGCCACCGCCGCGTTCACTTCCTGCTGGCTCTTGGCCAGCGGTTCCAGGTACGCCGCCACGTCGTCACCACAATCGCGCGCCAAGTGCAGAAACCCTGTGTGCTTGCCACTGCAGTTGTTGTGCACCTTGCCCGGCTTCAGGCCAGCCCGCAGCAAGTCGAGCCGACTGCTCGCATCGAATGGCGCGTGCGGCCCGCAGCCAAGCTGCTGTTCATGAAAGCCACCGCGCGCCAAGAACGAGCGCACCGCCGCCGTGTGCAGTGCCGCGCCATCGTGGCTGGCGCACATCACCGCCAGCTCCGCCGCCGGCAGCTGCAAGCGATCGGCCAGCCCACGCTCCAGGAAGGGCAAGGCCTGCAGGGGCTTCACCGCCGACCGCGCAAACACCGGCCGCTGCACGTCACCGACGGCCAGCACCAGCTCGTCGCCGTGGTAGACCGCAACCGCCCCTCGGTGCCACGACTCGACCGCCCCACTGCGCGTCGCCAGCGCCAGCACCGGGTTGGCGCCCGCCAACGCGGGCTGTGGCAGCGACAATTCGGATAGCGACCAAGCGGGCATCCTCGCCGTTATAGCGAACGCAGCCGACCACCGCCGTAGCACCGCCGTTCGCGAGCGCTATAACGCTGGCGCCAAGCGCCATGGACCTCGTCGAAGTTGAACTTGCCCGCGTCGTCATCCACCAGAAGGGGGATCAACAGTTCATCCTGCTGCGCGAGCGGCGCGGCAACCGCAGCTTCCCGATCGTCATCGGCTACAACGAAGTCGAAGAGATCAACCGCAAGCTGTGCGGGGTGCAGCCGCCGCGACCACTGACGCACGACCTCGTCGGGCGCATTCTCTCGACGCTCGGCTACCGGCTGCACCGCGTCATCATCAGTGAACTGCGCGAAGACACGTTCTATGCCACTTTGGTGCTGATGCCGCGCGATGCGGGCACCGCCACCGATGGCAGCGAACGCCTCGTCGACTGCCGTCCGTCCGACGCCATTGCCCTCGCCGTGCAAACGGGCGCGCCGATTCTGGTCGCGCGCGACGTGTTCGAGTCCCAAGCGACCGAGTAGTCGCGCGCTGGCGTTCGCTGCGGGCCAGAGCGCTGGCGTTCGCTGCGAACCAGAGCGCTGGCGTTCGCTGCGAACCATGGCTAGCGTGTGAACTGGCCGAAAGCCCCCGCGGTGGG